>NZ_CABDWS010000012.1 GCF_901447495.1 Haloimpatiens lingqiaonensis | reverse complement strand
GAATTCATATATTAAAGGGAGGTGGCTATATGTTATTAAGAACCAATATAGTTATAGCTTTAAAAGATGCATTCAATAAGTATACTATAGAAGAAACGAATGTTTTTAAAATAAAACAAATTAATAATAAAATCACCCCTTTGAAAGTTTCCATTAAAAACAAAGAATTTATTTTTAAAGTTAATTGTCCTTTGTGCAATAGAACCCATGTCTATAGATATAATATCAATTCATTTGTAAATAGAGAAATGTTAATAGGTGGTTGTGAGACATTAAATACTCCATTATTTTTTATAGGTGAAGAAAAATCTGTGATGAAAAGAATAGATAGGTATGAACAAATAAAAAATCAATTAGACATGATTACTATTAAATAGTAGTTATGTTTGGTTTGAATAAATTTTATAAAACAGTAAATAATAATAAATATGCTAATTTTTTTATGGATTTTATTTATTATATAAGTTATAATAGATAAGCGTCGCATTTCATGAATATTCTTCTATGATTCCCAAAACACTTTGTACAATTTATATAAGGAGATGGTTTTTTGTCAGGGATAGATTTTGAAAATATGACCTTAGCTCAGTTGAGAGAAACGGCTAAAGAGATGGGTGTTAAAAGTATTTCCAAGTACAAAAAGGCTGAGCTTATTGAGGAAATAAATAAGTTATCACCAGTGTGCATAAACAAAAACGGAAAAGTTTTAGTGGAAAAAATTACACCTAAAGAACCTGCAGTTTTAAATAAGGAAAGAGAAGAAAATATAGATAAAGTTAATAAGGAAGATTCCAGTGATAATAAAATAAAAGGTCAAGGGATAGAAGAAAATTCTGAGAATGAAAAAATTAAAATGATAAAGGAATCTGATACAGCTAAAGGGGTATTGGAAATAAATGAAAATAATAGTTACGGATTTTTAAGAGGAAAAAATTATTTAACCAGTTCGGAGGATGTTTATGTATCACCATCTCAAATAAGAAAGTTTAATTTGAAAACTGGGGATGAGGTAGAGGGAAAGGTAAGAACACCAAAGGATGGAGAAAAATTTAAAGCTTTGCTATATGTTCAGCAAATCAATGGCGAAAATCCTCAGAAAGCTATTAATAGAAAAAAATTCGAAACTTTAGTGCCTATTTACCCAAGAGAAAGAGTAAAATTAGAAATAAATCAAAATGACTTATCTTCTAGAATTATGGATATAATCTCTCCTATTGGAAAAGGACAAAGAGGTATAATTGTAGCTCCACCTAAAGCGGGAAAAACAACTCTTTTAAAGAAAATTGCCCATAGCATAGAAATAAATCACCCAGAAGTGAAGTTAATAGTGGTATTAATTGATGAAAGACCTGAGGAAGTTACAGATATGCAAAGGTCTATTAAAGGAGAAGTTATATATTCAACTTTTGATGAGGAACCAGATCACCACACTAAAGTAGCTTATATGGTTTTAGAAAGAGCAAAAAGAATGGTGGAACAAGGTCAAGATGTAGTGATACTTTTAGACAGTATAACTAGACTTGCAAGAGCATATAACCTTACTATAAACCCAACAGGAAGAACCCTATCAGGTGGACTAGATCCAGGTGCATTATTAATGCCTAAAAAATTCTTTGGAGCAGCTAGAAATATTGAAGAAGGCGGAAGTCTTACTATATTAGCTACAGCATTAGTTGAAACAGGAAGCAGAATGGATGATATGATTTATGAAGAATTTAAGGGAACTGGAAATATGGAAGTTCACTTAGATAGAAAGCTTCAAGAAAGAAGAATTTTCCCTGCTATAGATATATATAAATCAGGAACTAGGAGAGAGGATTTATTATTGTCCAAAGAGGAACAAGAGGTAGCATTTAATATAAGAAAGTTTATGTACAAAACTGGCAATGGAGATGCAGTTACCGAGGATTTAATAAATATAATGTCTAAAACTAAAAATAATAATGAATTTATAAATGTGTTTAATAAAGTAAAATGGGAAAGATAATTAATATCTTTCCCATTGATTTTACTCTTCTAGTTTCATGTTGAATTTCTTTAAGAATTTGTCAACTCTTCCACCAGTATCCACCATTTTTTGTTTACCGGTGAAGAAAGGATGACATTTTGAACAAATTTCAACCTTTAGCTCTTCTTTTACTGAACCAGTTGTAAAAGTATTACCACATGCGCATTTAACAACTGCGTCATGATTATAAGTTGGTTGTAAATCTTTTTTCATTCTTTTCACCTCTCTCAAACTACAACTGCATAACGGCATTTTCAACTACTAGATTATATCATTAATTTTTATAATAGTCAACTAACAATAAACTTTCAAATTGAAATATATTTTGCTTATAAAACATTTTTGAAATATAATAATAAAGTGTTCAATAAAGAATATGGGAGGAGGTGAACTGTTGCAATAATTCTATAAAATTACATTAAAATTTCATATGAATCAGCAGGTATATTTTATATTATTTTGTGTTATAATATCAATTAGCTATGTACGTTGAACAGGAAATTAAACAATACTTATAGATTTTTATAGATTATTAGCAACGGGATAAAATATGAGTAAACTATATTTCAGATATGGTGCCATGAACTGTGGTAAATCCACTAACTTGCTTCAAGTAGCTCATAATTATGAAGAAAGAGGAATGAAAATAATTATAGTTAAACCTAAGACTGATACAAAAGGTGGAGAAAAAATAGTGTCTAGACTTGGTATAACTAGAGAAGTCGATATGTTAGTAAGTAAAGAACAAGATGTGTATAAATTAGTGGAAAGCTGGAATGAACAAAAGGGTAAAGTGGATTGTATATTGGTAGATGAAGTTCAGTTTTTTAAAGAGGAACAAATAGACCAATTTTTTAATATAGCCGTAAAAATGGACATACCAACCATATGCTATGGACTTAGGACTGATTTTCTTATGAATGGTTTTGAAGGAAGTAGAAGACTTCTTCTTATTGCCCATAGCATTGAGGAACTTAAAACCATATGTGCTTGCGGCAAGAAGGCTTTAGTAAATGGAAGAAAAATAAATGGTAAATTTGTATTTGAAGGAGAGCAGGTGGCGATAGATAAAGAAGATAATGTGGAATATGAGTCACTTTGTCCAAAATGCTATATTAAATACAAAGAAATATATTTAAAAAATAAGGAAGCTGCATGTACTAAGTAGTAATTTTAAAAGGATGTGTAAATATGTCTAAGGGAAAAAATATGGTAGGTGGCCAAGCAGTAATAGAAGGGGTTATGATGCGGGGGAAGGATTGCATAGCTACTTCTGTAAGAAAAAGTGATGGTGAAATTGTAACAGATAAAAAATATGTAATTCCCTTTACAAAAAGAAATAAAATATTATCTATACCTATAATTAGAGGATTTGTAGTTCTTATAGAGTCAATGGTTATAGGAATTCAGACATTAAATTATTCAGCATCTTTTTTTGAGGAGGGGGAAAGCCAACCTTCTAAATTTGAGGGATTTATGCAGAAACTTTTTAAGGGAAAAGCTGAAGATGTGATTATGATTTTTTCTATTATAGTATCTTTCATATTTGCTATGGGACTATTTTTAGCATTGCCTACTATGGGAGCTAATTTTTTTAGAAAAAGTATTAATAGCAGTATAACTCTAAACATAATAGAGGGAGCTATAAGAGTTATTATTTTTATATTATATATTTATCTAATAGGGAAAATGGATGATATAAATAGAGTTTATCAATATCATGGAGCTGAACATAAGAGTATATTTTGTTATGAGAGTGGAATGGAATTGACTCCTGAAAATGCACAGAAGTTTAGCAGATTTCATCCAAGATGTGGAACGAATTTTTTATTTTTGGTTATGATAGTCAGTATCTTGATTTTTTCGCTGACAGGTTGGAATTCTATACTGGAAAGAATGTTATATAGAATTATATTATTGCCTGTTATATCGGGTATAACTTATGAAATCATAAGATGGTTAGGAAGAAGTTCTAACAAACTATCAAAAATATTAGCATACCCAGGATTGCAGCTTCAAAGACTTACCACAAGAGAGCCGGATTTAGAGCAGCTAGAGGTAGCTATAACGGCGCTTAAGGCAGCAGAAGGAGAAGAATAGAGTGCTAGAGTGCTAGAGGGCCGGAAAATAGTGGGCTAGTGTGCTAGTGGGCCGGAAAATAGTGTGCTAGAGGGCTAGAGGGCTAGTGGGCTAGAGAATAGAGTGCCAGAGTGCTAGGGGCTGGTTGGAGTTATAGAGGGGGTGGTGATTTGGTGAAGATAAGGGATATTTTGCCTAGGGCGTATGAGCTTTTAAAGGAGGAGCAAATAGATACTTATATGTTGGATGCTCAGCTTTTACTGTGCAAGGTGCTTAATAAGGATAAATTATTTTTAATAATGAATAGAGACTTAGAATTAAATTCTCATGAACAAGAGGAGTTTTTTAAATATATTAATATGAGAAAGAATAAGATGCCTGTAAAATATATATTAGGTCAATGCGAGTTTATGGGGATGAATTTTTTTATAAGAGAAGGGGTTTTGATACCAAGACCAGATACGGAAATTCTTGTGGAAAATGTTTTGGAAATAATAAATAAAAATAAATTCAAGAATGTATTAGATATTTGTTGCGGTAGCGGGGCCATAGGAGTATCTATAGGTAATATAATTAAAGATTCCAACGTTATATGTTCAGATATTTCAGATGTGGCAAAGATGGTTACAACTGAAAATATTAAAAGATTTTCTCTAGAAAAAAGAGTACAGTTTATACAAAGTGATCTCTTTAATTTTACAAAGCACGGAGAATATAAATTTGATATAATAGTATCAAATCCTCCTTATATTGAGGAGCATGTTATTCCCACATTAATGGAAGATGTTAAGGAGTATGAACCATACATAGCTTTGTGTGGAGGTAAGGACGGATTAGATTTTTATAGAAAAATAGTAGAAGAGGGTAAAAAACTTCTTGTAGAATCAGGAGTGATTGCCTTTGAAATTGGATACAATCAAAAGGATGCTGTAACAGAGATTTTTAAAAATAATGGTTTTAAAGAAGTTGTATGCTTTAAGGATTTAGCAGGACTTGATAGAGTGGTTATAGGAAAAATTTAATTGTTAAGCTTTAAAAAATATGTTATAATAATTAATTGTGAAAATATAAATACACGGAGTGATAATAGATGTTTAGTAAACTTGATTTTATAGAAAATAAATATGATGAACTATCCATAAAGATAAGTGATCCAACAATTATAGCAGATCAAAAGGAATGGCAAAAATTATGTAAGGAACATTCTGAACTTGAGGTTATAGTTAATAAGTACAAACAATATAAAGAGGTAATTTCTACAATCGAAGCGGATAAAGAAATGATTGGAGAAGAAAGTGATAGAGAATTAAAAGAAATGCTTCAAGAAGAAATAAAGGAATGTGAAGGTAAAAAAGAGGAAATGGAGCAGGAATTAAAAATAGCTTTACTTCCAAAGAATCCTAATGACGATAAGAACGTTTTTGTTGAAATAAGAGGTGGCGCAGGTGGAGAAGAGGCGGCACTGTTTGCAGCAAATCTTTTTAGAATGTACACAAGATATGCAGAACGTCAAGGCTGGAAGACAGAACTTATGAGTCTTAATGAAACAGATATAGGCGGGTTTAAAGAAGTTGTATTTATGATAAAAGGAAATGGCGCATATAGTAAATTAAAATATGAAAGTGGTGTACATAGAGTACAAAGGGTTCCTGATACAGAATCCAGCGGAAGAATACACACATCAACTGCCACTGTTGCTGTTTTACCGGAAGTAGATGATGTAGAAATAGAAATAAACGCTAATGATTTAAAAGTAGATGTATTTAGAGCATCAGGAAATGGTGGACAGTGTGTTAATACTACTGACTCTGCTGTAAGAATGACACACATACCAACAGGTATAGTTGTATCTTGCCAAGATGAGAAATCACAGCTAAAAAATAGGGAAAAAGCTCTTAAGGTATTGAAAGCGAGATTGTTTGAAAAAGCTGAAGCTGAAAGAAATGCTCAAATTTCTGAAGATAGAAAGAGTCAGGTAGGAACTGGGGATAGAAGTGAGAGAATAAGAACATATAACTATCCTCAAGGTAGAGTTACTGATCATAGAATAGGATTAACTTTATACAGATTAGAAGGTTTCCTTGATGGAGATATGGATGAAGTTATTGATGCATTAATTACAACAGAACAAGCTGAAAAAATGAAGGCAATGGGAGTATAATAAATAATAAGAAAAGAGTGGAGAGTATATGAATATAGATAAAGGAATTAGAAAACAAAATAAATCTATAAAAAGATTTTTGTTTTCTGGTTGCTTTATTTTTTTTGTTTCCCTAATTTTACTCATTTCTCTTCCAAAACTCTATACAGCGTTAAAGATAAGTTTAATATTTATTCAGATGATTACATTAATAATGGTAATAAGTAAAGTGGAAAATAACTATCTAAGATACATTGTGAATTATGATAAGATATTGGTTAAAACTGGAATCATAGACCTTACTACAGTTATGAGAAAAAATAAAGTTTTCATGATACATACCAGAGATGAGGGTAAGGATTTAAATATAATAGTTATCATATCATCTAAGGTTAAGAAAAGGAATTTTAAAGAGGTAGATAAAAGGTTTTTAGAAGAAAATCAGGATATATATAATAATATTGGAAGTATAAAGGGTAAAAAGGCTTCAGAAAAATATTACTATACAATTATAGTTGGTGGGGGTTTTTATAAATATAAACTTCTCAACGATATATATATTAATTGTGAAAATGCTTTTTTCTCAGATGAAGCAATAAAAAATGTGAAATTGTATAGAAACATAGAAATATAGAATAAACACCTTATCCTATAAATAAAAATATATGGGATGGAGGTGTTAATTTGAGTGAATATGGTTTTCTTATTTTATTAATAATATTTATTTCATTAACAGGAACTATGATTGGAGCAATGATAGGTATTATAGTTAGAAATCCTTCGGGTAAATTTTTAAGTGTAGTAATGGGTTTAGCTGGAGGAATTATGTTATCTATAGTAATACTGGATTTGATTCCAGAGGCTTTAAGTAAGTTGAATTTATTTTATTTTATATTATACTTTTCTATAGGTATAATATTGGTTGTAATAATAAATAATTTTATAATAGTAAAGAATAATTTCATTGATAATTATAAGAGGGTGGCCATCTTGGTTATATTGGCTTTAGGAATTCATAATTTTCCTGAAGGACTTATAATGGGATGTGGTATAGGTGTAGGAAGTGCTTTAGGATTTAGGATGAGCATAATAATAGCCTTACATGATATACCCGAGGGAATAGCAGCGGCAGCTCCTCTTATGGCAGCAGGAGAAAAGAAGTATAAAATAATTTTTTATTCCTTTTTATCAGCGGTACCTGCACTTGCTGGTGGATTAACAGGATTATACTTAGGTATTGTTTCCAAGGAGGTATTAGGTATACTTTTCGCATTTGTATCTGGCATAATGAGTTATATAGTTTGTGGAGAAATGATACCAGAGGCCTGTAAACTAAAAGATGTGAGAAGCTGCTTTAAGGGAGTCTTATTAGGAAGTGTTTTAGGATTTATTATAACAAAAGTACTTTGAAATCAGTAGGTAAGAAGTTAATAATTGAAAATTAAAAATTAAGGTATTTGCAATGTACTAAGGAGAAAGGGGTGCTAAGTTGAAAACTAAAATTATTGAATTGAAAGAAAATTATCAAATAGGAATAGAAGAGGCTGGACAAATAATAAGAGATGGGGGAGTAGTGGCTTTTCCTACGGAAACAGTATATGGACTTGGGGCAGATGCTTTGAATGTCAGTGCGGTAGAAAAAATCTTCAAGGCTAAGGGAAGACCCCAAGATAATCCTCTTATAGTGCATATAGCAGATCTTCATGATATAAAGCCATTGGTTAAGTGTATACCTGATATAGCTAATAAATTTATGGAAAAATTTTGGCCAGGGCCTTTGACTTTAATATTAGAAAAGAGTGATCTTATACCTGATATAACTAGTGCAGGTTTAAAAACCATAGGTATAAGAATGCCATCAAACAATGTAGCTGAGGATTTTATAAGAGCATCTAAAAGACCCATAGCAGCCCCATCGGCAAATATATCAGGAAGACCAAGTCCTACCACTATGGAAAGTTGTGTGGAAGATTTAAATGAAAAAGTAGAATGTATAATTGGAGGAGAAAATAGTGAGGTTGGAGTTGAATCAACTATTGTAGATTGCACAGTGTATCCCCCATGTGTGTTAAGACCAGGTGGTATTACTTTAGAGATGCTAAAACAAGTGGAGGAGAAAACTTATATAGATTCCGCTATAATGGAAAAACCTAAAAAGAATTTTACGCCTAAGGCTCCAGGAATGAAATATAGACATTATGCTCCAAAAGCACCAGTAAAAATAATAGATGGAGATTTGCAAAAAACTATTGAAAAAATCAATGAAATAGTGCAAAATTATATAGATGATAAAAAGGTAGGTATAATGGCCACAGAAGAAACTAAAAACCTTTATCAAGGAGGAGTGGTTGTTTCCCTAGGGAGTAGGAAAAATCCAGAGGAAATAGCTAAGAATTTATTTAGTGTTTTAAGAAGTTTTGATAATACAGATGTAGAAGTTATATATGCTGAAGCCTTTGAAGAAAAGGAAATAGGCGTTGCTATAATGAATAGATTAAAAAAGGCAGCAGGATTTAATATAGAACGAATATAGAATAATAAGTGAGGAGGTATTGCTATGAAGGTGCTATTTGTTTGTACAGGAAATACTTGTAGAAGTGTTATGGCGGAAGCTATTTTTAATAATTGCTGTAAAGAAAAAGATATATGTGCTTTTTCAGCAGGATTATCAGTTATCCCTAATAGCATAGCCTCTGAAAATGCAATATATGTGGTAAAAGAAAATTTAAAAATTAATTTAAACCATAGGAAAGCCATTCAAATTGATGAAAAAATAATAGAGAATTCAGATTTGATATTGACAATGACGTCAGCCATTAGGGATGTATTAAAAAATAATTTCCCTAAATATTCAGATAATATATTTACTTTAAATGATTACATTGGTTTTTCTGGGAATATAAGTGACCCTTTTGGTGGAAATATAGAAGTTTATAAAGATACTTTTTTTGAATTACAGGGTAAAATATTTTTATTAATAGGCAAAATAAGAGAAGATAAGGGTATTTATTAGAAAACCCTAGTATCTTCTTTTTTTTGAAATATATAATACATTTAAAGGAGTGTTAGCTTATGAGGATAGCAATAGGAAGTGACCATGGTGGTTTTAATTTAAAAAATGATATAATTAAGCATCTAGAAGCTAAAGGCATAGAAGTAAAGGATTTTGGAACAGATTCTACAGAATCTTGTGATTATCCAGAGTTTGCTGAAAAGGTAGCTAAAGAAGTGGTGGCTAAAAATTTTGAGCTTGGAATATTAATTTGTGGAACAGGTATAGGCATAGGCATAGCTGCTAATAAAGTTCCAGGAGTAAGAGCTGCATTATGTTCAGATACATTTAGTGCACATGCTTGTAGAGAACACAATAATGCAAACATACTAACTATGGGAGAAAGAGTTGTAGGAAAAGGCTTAGCCCTAGATATAGTAGATACATTTATAAGCACTAATTTTGAAGGTGGAAGACATGAAAGAAGAGTTAATCAAATTAGTGAATTAGAAAATAAATACTGTAAGTAGATAAATAAATTATATTAGGAGGAATTAAAATGAGTAAAGTAACACAAATATCACATCCATTAATACTACATAAATTAGCGTTAATAAGAGATAAAAATACAGGTTCTAAAGACTTTAGAGAGTTAGTAGGGGAAGTTGCTATGTTGATGGCTTATGAAGTTACTCGTGACATGCAACTAAAAACTGTAGAAATAGATACACCAATATGTAAAACAAAATGCAAAATGTTAGCAGGAAAAAAAGTAGCTATAGTTCCTATTTTAAGAGCAGGACTTGGAATGGTAGATGGAATGCTTAAACTTATACCAGCAGCTAAGGTGGGTCATATAGGAATGTATAGAGATGAAGAAACGCTTCAACCAGTAGAATATTTCTGTAAATTGCCTCAAGATATTCATGAAAGAGATATAATAGTAACAGATCCAATGCTTGCTACAGGCGGTTCAGCTGTAGATGCTATCAATGCACTTAAAAAAAGAGGTGCAAAATACATAAGATTGATGTGCTTAATAGGTTCTCCAGAAGGAGTTAGAGCAGTTCAAGAAGCTCATCCAGATGTAGATATATATTTAGCACAAGTAGATGAAAAACTAAATGAAAAAGGATATATAGTTCCTGGTCTTGGAGATGCTGGAGATAGATTGTTTGGAACAAAATAAGTAGTGGATTTAAGGGGTTGTCTCAAAGGCAATCCTTTATTTTTTTAAACTAAAGTATATTAATAATGTAGAATTTAAAATGTAAAATTGAAATCTGTAGAGTAAGTAAGAGGTAATTTTAATTTATGTGCGAAAGTTGAGATGAATAATGCATCCATTATTTAAATGATATACTATAATTAACAGTGTTTAGAGAAATTTAATTTTAAATAATGCAAATATCATATATAATAATATTATATGCTATTTAAAGTTTACATATTATATAATTATTTTAAATTTGAAAGGTAGAATACAAAATAATCTATGTAATGGGAGACGCTCAATTATTAATGAATACTTTACAACAAGGAGGAAAATTTGTGGAAAGAATAGATAAAAATAATTATTATCTAGATATATGCGAAACAATATTGGAAAGGGGAACTTGCCTTAGGAGAAATTTTGCAGCTATAATTGTAAAGAATGATGAAATTATATCCACAGGATATACGGGAGCGCCTAGGGGAAGAAAAAATTGTTCCGATTTAGGGTATTGCAGGAGAGAGCAATTAAATGTTCCTAGGGGAACCAGATATGAGCTTTGCAGGTCAGTTCATGCGGAGCAAAACGCTATTATATCCTCTAGAAGACAAGATATGATAGGGGCAACTATGTATTTGGTTGGAAAGGAAATGTCTACAGGAGAACTAGTTAAGGACGCTTCTCCTTGTTCATTATGTAAGAGATTTATAATAAATTCTGGAATATCAAAAGTAGTCATAAGAGATACAAAGATAAAGTTTAGAGTTATAGATGTAAACGAATGGATAGAGGATGATGATTCTCTTTATGGAGATGGAGCATACTAAAATATAAGACACAATAAGGAAGGTTAATATGGAAAAGCTAATTTTATTTACTATTTCTGCAGCTATTTCTTTTGCAATAACACCTTTTATCAAAAGATTAGCAAAAAAGGTTGGAGCTATTGATATACCAAAGGATGAAAGAAAAATTCATAAAAAACCAATTCCTCTTTTAGGAGGGCTTTCCATTTATATTGCATTTGCATTAGCATTAATTATAAAAAGAGAAGCTTTGACTACAGAGGAAATTGGAATATTAATAAGTGCTTCTGTAATTGTATTAGGAGGATTTATTGACGATTTAAAAGAATTAAAACCTTATGAAAAACTTTTATTTCAAGTGGTGGCAGCTTTAATATTGATAGGCTTTGGTACATCCATAAAGCTTATAACCAATCCCTTCAGCGCTACAAAGCTGTATTTGAATTTAAAGTGGCTATCAATACCACTTACCATAATGTGGGTGGTGGGCATTACCAATGCATTTAATTTGATTGATGGATTAGATGGATTAGCTGCAGGGGTAGCGTTTATATCCTCTATTACTATTTTTATCATAGCTATACTAAACAATAGAGCAGATGCAGCAATACTTACTATTATACTTTGTGGGGCAATACTGGGGTTTTTACCCTACAATTTTAATCCAGCATCTATATTTATGGGTGATACTGGTTCGCAATTATTAGGATTTTTATTAGCGGCTATTTCTATAACTGGGGCTATAAAATCAGCAGCGGCATTTGCTATATCAGTTCCTATACTAGCTTTAGGACTTCCTATATATGATACATTATTTGCAATGGTAAGGCGCAAAATAAATGGGAAACCTATAATGAAAGCAGATAGGGGACATTTGCATCATAGGCTTTTAGATATGGGATTAAGCCAAAAAAAAGCAGTTATAATTATGTATATTATTAGTGCTGTATTAGGGGGTATTTCTATAATAGCTATGCAAATAAGCAATCAGAGGGCGTATTTTTTAGTTACAGCTGTAATAATTGTAATAGTGCTTGTAGCTTGGAAATTTGGATTTTTTGAGCATAGAGAATAAAATACATTTTAATAATTGGAGGAGTTTATTGTGGATAAAGTAAAGGTAATAAGTATTTTTGGAACAAGACCAGAGGGAATAAAGATGGCACCATTAGTGAAAAAACTTCAAGAACATCCTAATATTATATCTAAGGTGTGTGTCACAGCGCAACATAGACAGATGTTAGATCAAGTATTGGAGCTTTTCCACATTGTTCCTGATTATGATTTAAACATAATGAAAAATAAACAAAGTTTAACTACTATAACTACTAGTGTATTAGAAGGATTAGAAGAGGTCTTTGAAAAAGAGAAGCCAGATATAATATTAGTGCATGGGGATACTACTACTACTTTTGCAGGGGGACTTGCAGCCTTTTATAAACAAATAAAAGTAGGCCATGTAGAAGCTGGACTTAGAACTTTCGATAAGTATTTCCCATATCCAGAGGAAATGAATAGAAAACTTACTGGAGCTATAGCTGATTTGCATTTTGCTCCTACAGATGCTTCAAGAAGAAATCTTTTAAGGGAAGGAATAAACCCAGAGGATATATTTGTAACGGGAAATACAGTGGTAGATGCTATGGAATATACTGTAGAAGAAAATTATGTTTTTGAAAATGAAGAATTAAACAGTATAGATTATAAAAATAAAAAAGTTATAATGGTTACTGCTCATAGAAGAGAAAATTGGGACGGCGGTATAGAAAATATCTGCAAGGCTTTAAAGAAAATAGTGGAAGAAAATAAAGATGTAGAGCTTGTGTATTTAGTTCACTTAAATCCTATAGTTAAAGATGTGGTTTATAGAGAACTTGATGGAATAGATAGAATTCACTTATTATCACCATTAGATACAAAAGAAACACATAATTTAATGAATAAATCCTTTATGATAATGACAGATTCAGGTGGATTGCAGGAGGAAGCACCTCATCTTGGGAAACCTGTATTGGTGCTTAGAGATGTAACAGAAAGACCAGAGGCAGTAGACGCTGGTACTGTAAAATTAGTTGGAACAGATGTGGATAAGATATTTAATAGTGCTAATGAACTAATTAATGATGAGGCTGTATATAATACTATGAGCAGAGCGATAAATCCATATGGAGATGGAAAGGCAGCAGAGAGAATATGTCATTCTATATTATATTATTTTGGTTTAAAAGAGGAAAAATGTAGAGAGTTTGAAATTAAGTAATTTAGGGGATTGTTTAATTTTTAACACAAAATGTAAATGTTGAAAATAAATATAAGGACTTGTATAATGGTAATATGAGGAGGATTAATTCTCATTTTATAGATGATTATGTTATTGGGGGGTTATTAATTATGAAGGAAATAGTCATTGCAAGTGCTGTCAGAACAGCTATAGGTAAATATGGCGGAGCTTTAAAGGATGTTTCAGCTGTTGATTTGGGAGCAATTGTAATAAAGGAAGCTTTAAATAGGTCTGGGATTAAACCTGAGGCAGTTAATGAAGTAATAATGGGAAATGTAATAGGCGCTGGTCTTGGGCAAAGTACAGCAAGGCAGGCAGCAGTAAAAGCTGGAATTCCTGTAGAAACACCATCATTTACTATTAATAAAGTTTGTGGTTCTGGTTTAAGAGCTGTAAGTTTAGCTGCTCAAATAATAAAAGCAGGAGATGCAGATATTATAGTAGCAGGTGGTATGGAAAACATGTCTGCAGCACCATACATATTGCCAAACAATAGGTGGGGTCAAAGAATGGGCAATGGAACAGTGGTAGATACAATGATAAAAGACGGTTTATGGGATGCGTTTAATGATTATCATATGGGTATAACTGCTGAAAATATAGCTGAAAAATGGAATATTACTAGGGATGAGCAGGATGCTTTTGCTGCAGCTTCACAGCAAAAAGCTGAAAAAGCTATTGAAGAAGGCAAGTTTAAGGATGAAATAGTTCCTATAGTAATAAAAAATAGAAAAGGCGATATAATATTTGATAAGGATGAATTCCCAAGGTATGGTACAACTATTGAAACTTTAGCAAGGTTAAAACCAGCATTTAAAAAAGATGGTACTGTTACTGCTGGTAATGCATCAGGTATAAATGATGGAGCTGCAGCAGTGATAGTTATGAGTGCTGAAAAGGCTAAAGAATTAGGTATAGAACCACTTGCTAGGATAATATCTTATGGTTCAAGAGGAGTAGATCCATCTATTATGGGATATGGTCCAGTAGAAGCTACTAGAGCTGCTCTTAAGGTAGCAGGAATGAGTGTAGAAGATTTAGATCTTATAGAGGCTAATGAAGCTTTTGCTGCTCAGAGTTTAGCTGTGGCTAGAGATTTAAATTTCCCTATGGAAAAGGTAAATGTAAATGGGGGGGCTATAGCTCTTGGTCATCCAGTAGGGTGTTCTGGCGCTAGAATACTTGTATCTTTATTATATGAAATGAAAAAGAGAAATGCTAAAAAGGGTTTAGCAACCCTTTGCATAGGTGGAGGAATGGGAACCGCTATTGTGGTTGAACGATAATTTTAATTAAATTTTCAAATTGTTTTATTAGAGAGTGTATTTATACGCTCTCTTTTTTATGTTAAAAAGCATATATAGAAAAAGAAATATATAAATATTTACACTACATATTGCTAATAATATAGAAAAAGAATAAAAAGAATTTAAGAAATCTTGAATAAGTATGCATGTACCCGGTCAATTGTAAAAAGAAAGCTGATTTTTTGTATAACAAGTTAATAATTAAATATTCAAATAGAAAAATAAATATTTATTAAAAAAATTAAAACTGTTTATAAATTATTTTAAACAATAATGTAAACAAAAAAAATTATTACATAAGTATGAAAATTCTATATAGTCTTAAAAATGAAGAATTAAAAATGGCAAAATTTAAAACTTAGTATTTTAGAGCATTAAATCGCCACAGAAAGAAAAAGGCAATATTTATAAATAAATCAAGCATTAAACAAGAAAAATCATTCAAAATCAAATAAAATTAGGTTTTGTTTATAAAAAATACAGTAATATAATTGACTTTATACTAAATGTGGAGGCAAGGAATATGCAAGAAACTGTCAAGGCATTTAAAAGGATTGTTAATATTAATTTCATTTTAGGATTATTTATAGGAACTTTTGTGTTTATTTTTTTTAGAGAATATACTAAAACGTTTTTCATGGGACTATTTATTAGTATATTAAGTTTTTCTATAAATGCTCTTTTGATTAATTATTCTTTTAATTTAAAGAGAAAATCGCAAAAGAGAATTTGTACAATCAGTTTAGTGCTAAGGGCAGTATTAGTTTGTATTGTTGCATTATTTATAATAAAAGAAAATACAAATTACATATTTTCTTTTATGTTAGGTTATACTTGCAATTTTATATCACTGATAGTATATGCATGTTTAATTAGATAAATGAAGGGAGTGACTATATGACATTAGAGAATATCATAACTACAGGACTTGTTGCTCAATGGGTAATAATGATAATACTTATTATTCTTTCAATTGTGCTGACTAGAAGTTTTAAAGAAGTTCCAGAAGGAAAACAAAATGTTGCAGAAGCTTTTGTGGAACTTATTGCAGGTCTAGTAGAGGATAATATGGGAAAAGAGTATATAGGATTTGTGCCTTTTATAGGAACATTATTTTTATTTTTACTTTGCTTGAACTTAGTAGGTTTAGTAGGAATAAAGCCGCCTACTTCTGATTACAGTGTGGCTTTAGGGTTGGGATTAGTTAGCTTTTTAGTTGTTCAAGGTTACACTATAAAGAAAGTTGGAATTATACATTACTTTTTAGGATTCGCTCAACCTTATGCGTTTTTACTTCCGCTAAATATACTGGAAAGAATATCCTTTCCAATATCACTTAGTTTAAGACTTTTTGGAAATATGTTTGCAGCTACAATAATAATGGATTTGCTTTATGAGGCTTTAAGACATGTGGGAGCTGTAGTACAGTTTGGAATACCAATACCACTGCATGCTTATTTTGATGTTTTTGATGGCTCGCTTCAAATGGTTATATTTATTATGTTAACTATGATAAATATTAAGCTTATAGCAGAGCATGATTAATTAGTTTAATAAATTTATTTTACATATAGAATTTATAAAATTTATAATTAAAAAATTTAAGGAGGAATTTATAATGAATAATTCATTTGCATTAGGTATGACTGCTTTAGCAGCAGGACTTGCTGCTTTATCTTGTATAGGAGGAGCTTTAGGAACAGGAAATGCTACAGGAAAAGCTGTAGAAAGTATAGCTAGACAACCAGAGGCTAGTGATAAAATAACAAAAGCGTTAATTGTTGGTGGAGCATTATCAGAAGCTACTGCTATATATGGATTACTTGTAGCTTTATTATTAATATTTGTAGGAATAAAATAAGGAATGTCTCCAAATTATACCTTTGTAGATTGAGAGGAGGCTTTTCATGGAAATGAAAATAGTACCTAGCCAAATCATATTTGCTATGATTAACTTCCTTGTTTTGTTTCTTATTTTAAAGCATTTTTTATTTGAAAAAGTTATGGAATTTATGAATAATAGAAGAAGTAAAATAGAAGATGACATAAAGACAGCAAAGCAAGATAGAGAAGAGGCTTTTAGGTTAAAAGGAGAAAATGAAAAATTAGCAATAGAATCTGCTAAAGAAGGTAAAAGAATAGTTGAACAATATAAAGAAAAAGCAGAAAAAGTTTATGAGGATATAGTGAATAATGCTAATGCAGAAGCAAAAATGATAATGAAGCGTGCAGAAGTAGATATTCAAAGGGAAAAAGAAAAGGCTCAGCAAGAAGTTAAAGAACAGGTTGTAGACCTATCTATAATTTTATCAGAAAAAGTTTTAGAAAAAGCTATTGATGAAAATGAGCATAGAAGATTAATAGATGATTTCATTGCTAAGGTAGGTATATAGACTATGTATGAATATTTAGATAGGAGATATGCACTAGCTCTTTATGAAGTGGCAGAGTCCAAGGGTAAGCTAGATGAATACATGAATGATCTGCAAGAAATAGTAGATTTAATTAAAAATAATACAGAATTTTTGCAGGTCATAAAGCACCCAGAGATAACTACATCCAAAAAAAAGAAAATCTTCATAAATGTATTTAAAGGTAAAATTGATGAGGACTTACTATCATTTCTTCTTATATTAATAGAAAAGGATAGAATATTATATTTAGAAGAAAAACTTAAAGAGATGGAAAAGATACATCTTGAGAGAAATAATATTCTTCTAGCAGAAGTAACAACAGTAATACCTTTAAATGAACAGGAAAAGAATAATTTAAAAGAAAAATTAAACAAGATTTATAATAAAGAGATTATTTTTCAGGAGAATTTAGATAAGAGAATAATCGGTGGTGTTCACGTGAAAATCGGTGATGATGTAATTGATGGAACAATAAAAACAAAAATCAACGAGATAAGACGACGTGTAATTAAGTAACGAAGAGAGGTGATACCATGAACGTTAAACCAGAAGAAATAACATCAATAATTAAAAGAGAAATAGAAAGATATGAAAAGAAGATACACACTGAGGATTCTGGAACTATAGTTCAGATAGGCGATGGAGTTTCTAGAGTATATGGACTAGACGATTGTATGGAAGGTGAATTACTAGAGTTCCCAAATGATATATATGGAATGGCATTAAATCTAGAGCAAGATAATGTAGGATGTGTATTATTAGGCTCAGAAAAGGGCATAAAAGAGGGAGATATTGTTAAGAGAACTGGAAGAGTTGTACAGGTACCTGTAGGCGAGGCAATGGTTGGTAGAGTTGTAAATCCTCTAGGTATGCCAATAGATGGAAAAGGACCTATTAAGGAGTCAGAATATAGACCAGTAGAACATCAAGCACCAGGAGTTATTGAAAGACAATCAGTTAAAAAACCTCTTCAAACAGGAATAAAGGCTATAGATTCCATGGTACCAATAGGAAAAGGTCAAAGGGAACTTATAATAGGAGATAGACAAACAGGTAAAACTGCTATTGCTATAGATGCTATATTAAATCAAAAGGGAAAAGATGTTATCTGTATATATGTAGCTATTGGACAGAAACAATCTACAGTAGCACATATAGTAAACACTTTAACTGAGATGGGAGCTATGGATTATACTATAGTTGTATCCTCTACAGCTTCAGATTCAGCACCACTTCAATATTTAGCACCTTTTTCTGGTTGTAGTATGGGAGAATATTTTATGGATAAGGGCAAAGATGTTTTGATAGTTTATGACGATTTATCAAAGCATGCGGTTGCTTACAGAACTATGGCTTTATTACTTCGTAGAGCACCAGGTAGAGAAGCTTATCCAGGAGACGTTTTCTATTTACACTCAAGACTTTTAGAAAGAGCTGCAAAACTTTCTGATAAACTTGGTGGAGGATCTATAACAGCTCTACCAATAATAGAAACATTGGCAGGAGACGTTACAGCATATATACCAACTAACGTAATATCTATAACTGATGGACAAATATTCCTAGAGTCAGAATTATTCCACTCAGGACAAAAGCCAGCTATAAATGCAGGTATATCAGTTTCAAGAGTTGGTGGAAATGCACAAATAAAAGCCATGAAACAAGTATCAGGAACTTTAAGATTAGAGTTAGCTCAATATAGAGAATTAGCAGCTTTTGCTCAATTTGGTTCTGATCTTGATAAAGAAACTAAAAAGAGATTGGAAAAAGGAAAGAGATTAATAGAAATATTAAAGCAAGAACAATACAAGCCTATGGCAGTAGATAAACAAATTATGATTATTTTTGCAGCAGTAAATGATCATTTAATGGATGTACCTGTAATGGATATAAGAAAGTTTGAAAGTGAATTCTTTGATTATGTAGATACTCATTATAGACATTTAGGCAAGGATATATTAGAAAAGAAAGAGTTAACAGAAGATATTAAGAGCGAATTGTCAAAGGCCATTGAAGAGTTTAAAAAAGTATTTTTAGCAGGGAGATAGCTTCCCTGCAGGAGGTGAACTATGGCTGGAGCAGGACTTATTGCGATAAAAAGAAGAATAAAATCCATAACAAATACTAGAAAAATAACTAGAGCTATGAACGTGGTAGCTACTTCAAAATTAAAAAAGTCCAGAGATAGACTGGGGTCTAATGATAAATACTATGAATACTTAGAAGAAATAATGAGTAAAGTTGTATTTGCAGATGAAAAAAGCAATATATATAAAAATGGAAATAGTAGTGAGAAAAAATTATATATAATGCTTACCTCTGACTCAGGTCTTTGCGGAGGATTTAATGGAGAAGTGGTAAATCATACCATTGGGCTTATTAAAGGTCGTAGAGATAAATCTTTAGTTATTGTGGTGGGGCAAAAGGGAAGAAATTATTTAAAAAGATTTAATATCGAAACTGTAGCAGAATATGTGGAAATACCAGATATACCAACTTCTCAAGAGGCTAATATATTAGTGAAACAAGCTTTAGATATGTATGAAAAAGGGGAAGTAGGAGAAGTTAATATAGTTTACCATGAGTTTATTAGTACTGTAAAGCGTTCTATAAAGGTTAAAAAACTTCTTCCTTTAGAAAATAAATCTCAAAAGGAAGAAGAAAAAAGTGATGTACAGAGTTACTTTGAATTTGAGCCTTCAGCAGGTGAGATTTTGCAGGAAAGATTGGGTGGCTATATTACAGGAACGGTATTAAATTGCATGATAAGCTCTAAGTGCAGTGAACAGGCTTCTAGAGTTGAGGCCATGAGCAATGCAACTAGAAATGCAAATGATCTTTTAGAGAAATTAAATATTAAATATAATAGAATAAGACAAAGCGCCATAACACAGGAGATTTCAGAAATTGTTGGTGGTGCTGAGGCTCAAAAATAAAAACCCATTGGAGGTGAGTGTATGCCAGGAACGATAGGAAAAGTTGTTCAAATAATAGGACCAGTTATAGATATAAAATTTGATTCGGATTATCTTCCAAATCTATATAATGCCATTGAAATTAATGCTGGTGAAAGAATAGTAGTTGCAGAAGTTGAACAACACGTAGGTGACGACATAGTAAGAGCCATTGCTATGGAAGGCACAGAAGGATTAAAAAGAGGCATGGAGGCATTAGATACAGGAAATCCAATATCGGTTCCAGTGGGAGAGCAGTCATTGGGAAGACTGTTTAATGTACTGGGAAAACCAATAGATAATGGAGAAGAACTTAAAGTTGAAGAGTATTATCCAATACATAGACCAGCGCCAAGTTTCGAAGAGCAATCTGTGGAGCCTGAAATGTTTGAAACTGGTATAAAGGTAATAGATTTATTAGCACCATATCAAAAGGGTGGTAAAATAGGACTATTTGGTGGTGCAGGTGTTGGTAAAACAGTTTTAATTCAAGAACTTATAAATAACATAGCAAGACAACATGGAGGACTTTCAGTATTTACAGGAGTAGGTGAGAGAACTAGAGAAGGTAATGACCTATACCATGAGATGAAAGACTCTGGAGTTATAGAAAAAACTGCTTTAGTATTTGGACAAATGAATGAACCACCTGGAGCAAGAATGAGAGTTGCTCTTACAGGACTTACTATGGCTGAGTATTTTAGAGATAAGGGTCAAAACGTACTTTTATTTATAGATAATATATTTAGATTTACACAAGCTGGTTCAGAGGTTTCAGCTTTACTTGGAAGAATACCAAGTGCTGTTGGATACCAGCCAACGCTAGCAACAGAAATGGGAGCTTTACAAGAGAGAATAACTTCTACAAAGCATGGTTCCATAACATCTGTTCAAGCGGTTTACGTTCCAGCGGATGACTTAACAGATCCAGCTCCAGCTACAACATTCAGCCATCTAGATGCTACAACAGTTTTATCAAGATCCATTGCGGAGCTTGGAATATATCCTGCAGTAGATCCATTAGACTCTACTTCAAGAATACTAGAGCCTAGAATAGTTGGAGAAGAACATTATGATGTAGCTCAAAGGGTTAAACACTTATTAGAAAGATATAAAGAGTTACAAGATATAATAGCTATACTTGGTATAGATGAACTTTCAGAAGAGGATAAGTTAGTAGTTGCAAGAGCTAGAAAAGTTCAAAGATTTTTATCACAACCATTTAGTGTAGCAGAACAGTTTACTGGAATGCAAGGTAAATATGTTCCAATAAAAGAAACTATAAGAGGATTCAAAGAAATATTAGAAGGTAAACACGATGATCTTCCAGAAACAGCATTTTTATTTGTAGGAACCATTGAGGAAGCAAAAGAAAAAGCTCGTAAGATGATGGAAGACTAGATGGGAGCGATTTAAATGGACGGTGTTTTAAATCTACTTATAATTACTCCAGAAAAGGAGTTTTATAATGGAGATATAAAAGAAATAAATACAGAAACTTTAAACGGACATATAGGAATACTTCCAGGGCGTTTACCTATAATAGCTCTTTTAAAGCCTACAATTACTGTTTTCAAAGATAAAAATGGTAAAGAGTTTAAGGCATTTACATCCAGTGGCATAATACAAGTGGAAAATAATAAAGTTAAAATATTATGCGATGCTTGTGAATGGCCTGAAGAAATAGATTTTAATAGAGCTGAAGCAGCTAAAAAAAGAGCTGAGGAAAGACTTGCTAATAAACAAGAGAGTTTGGATGTGCAAAGAGCTCAAATGGCTTTAGCAAGGGCAATGATTAGATTAAAATTTAAGAACATATAAAAGAACTTCTGTGTATTATACACAGAAGTTTTTTTTATATTGTATATGTAAATAAGCACACTTTAAGTGATTAATATATATATTATTAATATATTCCTAAAGCCAGTGGGGCTTCTTAACCTAATTACTTAGAAAATATTTAATTTATAATTTTTTTTAGTAAGTGAATAAATTTTTTTGTTTTTGGCAATAATTTCTAAGGAAAGGTAGGGGGTTAAGATGAAATTTAAAAAGAATATTATAAGAATTAATATAATGTTTTTTATAACAATTATTTTAGCTTTAGGTATTGTTAATAATTATTTTTGTGAGAGTAAAAATAATTCAGGCTTATTTAGTGAAATCATATCTAAAATTAACGCTCATGTTGAAGAGTATGGAATAATAACTTCTTTTAGTACTGAAAAGGATCCTAAGAAGGTTTGTAAAGCTATATTAGAAAATATGGCTCCTAAAGTAAATTATAAAGAAATAGCTTCTAATGAGTTATACTGTTTGGAAATACATGATGAAAATATTAAAGGATATGTTCAAGGTAAAAAATACAATGGACAGCAAGTGATAAGTGTAAATATTTTATGTAAGAGCAATGAAAATAATTGTGAAGGTTTAAAGGCAAAGATAAAAAATTCAATAAAAATAATTGAAAGCAATCCTAAGAACAAGTACTTCTGCTATTTAAAAGCCAAAATAGATGATGGCAACTTAGCGACAGTTAATGAGGAAATAAGTAAAATACTTCAAAAGGACAATGTTAAAAATGTAGAATCTACAAAAATAAATAATGGTTATAGTACATGTTGCTACACTGGAAAATACGATCCTATTTTAGTAAATGGAAAATTAGTAGATTTTAATTATTCAGTTTGTAAATATGGTCTTAGAAATTATTTAATTATAGGAACTCCACAAATAATATTAGATTATTAGGAAAAGAAATGGGGGATATTATGGAAAAGATAATAGTTTATGGTGGTAGAAAATTAAGCGGTGAAGTTAATATAAGCTCAGCTAAAAATGCTATTCTTCCTATAATAGCAGGAAGTATATTATGTAGTGAAAAGTGTATTATTAAAAATGCACCCATGCTTGAAGATGTATTTGTTATTTGTGAAGTATTAAAATCTTTAAATTCATCCATAGAAGTAGATGAATTAGAAAATACCATAAATATTGATAATTGTAATTTAAAATTATCACAACCATCTTCTGAATTAGTTAGAAAAATGAGGGCATCCTTTTTGGTTATGGGTCCAATGGTTGCAAGATTTGGTGAATTTAAAATAGCGCTGCCAGGAGGATGTAACATAGGAACTAGACCTATTGATTTGCATTTAAAAGGGTTAAGTGCATTAGGGGCCCAGGTAAGTGTAGGACATGGATATGTAGAAGCAAAGGCTAATAAGCTTAAAGGAAGTAACATATATTTAGATTTTCCTTCTGTAGGAGCCACAGAAAACTTAATTATGGCAGCTACACTAGCGGAGGGGGAAACTATTATAGAAAATGCCGCAGAAGAACCAGAAATAGTGGATTTAGCTAATTTTTTAAATAGCATGGGCGCTAACATAATAGGTGCTGGTACAGATAAACTTAGAATAATAGGAGTAAAGGAACTTAAGAGTACCGAGTATAAGCCTATTTATGACAGGATAGAAGCTGGAACCTTTATGGTAGCTGCAGCTATAACTAGAAGTAAATTAAAGATAAATAATGTAAATGAGGAACATGTAAAACCTATAATTGCAAAATTAACAGAGATGAATGTAGAGATAGATTTATTAGGAGACAGTATAGTTGTAGATGGAAATAAGATCTTAAATCCTGTAGATATAAAAACTATGCCATACCCAGGATTCCCAACGGATATGCAAGCGCAGATGATGGCTTTGTTATCTACAGTTAAGGGTACTAGCATTATAACAGAAACTATATTCGAAAATAGATTTATGCACGCCTCTGAATTAAAAAGGATGGGTGCAAATATAAAATTAGATGGGAGGTCTGCAGTAATAGATGGAGTAGAAAAATTAACAGGAGCAGAGGTTAAAGCTACGGATTTAAGAGCAGGTGCTTCATTAATATTAGCAGGCTTAGCAGCAGAAGGGTGTACTTTAATAGGCGATATTTATCATATAGATAGAGGATATATGAATATAGAAAATAAATTTAAAAAAATAGGCGGAAATATAATAAGAATATAGTAAAAAAATATAATATTATAAAGGATATAAAAAATTTTAAGCTGATTTTAAAATTTAATCGGCTTAAAATTTTTTTCTTATCTATGACTTTGTAATAAAGTATATTTCTTTTTAATATATTGTTAGTGATGAGTGGAAAATGATTTAAAATTTGCAGATAAGTAATGGGATTAGGTAAGAAGTAAAAGATTAGCTAAGAAGTAAAAAGTAAGAAGTAAGAGATTAGGTAAGAGGTAAGAAGTAAAAGTTAAGCAAAGTAAGAAGTAAGAGTTTAGGATAAAACTCAAGGAGTTTTTTATAGTTAATTTGTAAGTAACAGGTAATAAGTAATAGTTGTAGTGAAAATTCAGCTTGTGGAATTTTTTCAAGAACTTTTACCTCTTACTCTTTACTACGTGTGAAAGTTTAATAAACAATAAACAAAAGCTAATGTGATGAGTTCAACGAAGGGGTGGTTAGTATGAAAATTGGCGAAAGTATAAAAAGTAATGTTTTTAAGGAAGTTTACAGGGGAATAGGAGCTTATTTTAAAACTATGGCTTCAATAATAGTTATTGCAATGCTTTCAACGGTTTTATTATCTATAATTTTTGTGGGGATTAATCATGAAAAAAGTGTGGATCATACTGAAGATGGTGTAAGAAATTTCAAAAATGATTCCACATCGGTAGTTAAATATCAATACAATGGTAAGGAAGAAAAGGTTAAGGTGTATATAACAAGTGAAGATAAAATAAAAGAAATTAGCTTAGAAGACTATGTAGTAGGGGTAGTATCTGGAGAAATGCCTGCAAATTTTCATATAGAGGCTTTAAAGGCACAAGCAGTAGCAGCTAGGACATATACCATATCTCGTATGAAAAAATTTGGTGGTGGTGGTTGTGAAAATGGTAAAGGGGCTGATTTGTGTGACACAGTGCATTGCCAAGTTTATAAATCAAAGGAAAGCAGGCTTAGTGCTTGGCCTGCAAAAGATAGGGACGTTCTATGGAAGAAAGTAGTACAAGCAGTTAATGAAACTTCGGGAGAAGTAATTACTTATAATGGGAAATTAATTACCTCACCACTGTATTTTTCTACTAGCAGCGGAAAAACGGAAAACTCTCAAGAAGTTTTTTCAAGTAGTTTACCTTACTTAAAAAGTGTTTCTAGTCCGGGAGAAGAAGTATCCAATAGATATAAGGCTTCTAATAATATTAATTATAATGATTTTTTAAAGGCTATTAATAGTAATTTCCCAAAAGCAAAATTATCATCTTCTAATGTGAAAAATCAAGTTAAAGTAATATCTAGAACAGAAGGGGGTAGCGTTAAAACAATAAAAGTTGGCAATGTAAATGTAACTGGTCCTCAATTTAGAAAGGCTTTAAATTTAAATTCTGCAAATTTTAATATAAGTTTTTTACCTGAGTATGTGAAGATAGATTGTAAGGGATATGGTCATGGTGTAGGTATGAGTCAATGGGGTGCTAATGTTATGGCAAAAGATAACAAAAAATATCAGCATATATTAAGCCATTATTATCAAAATACTGAAGTAAAAAAATTAGAAGAAATTATGCGATAATTAACTGAGCACTGAGCACTTAGCGCTTAGCACTTAAATAAACTCCTCTGCAAATTGAAATTTGTGAAGAAGGTAAGAATTAAGTAATAGGTAAAAAGTAATAAGTAAAAGGTAAGAAGTAGGTAAGAGTTAAAAAGTAATAAGTAATAGTTAAGGATAATTTTTATTCATTGCATTACGAAAAATTTTAGAATTTAAAAAAGATAAATAACATAATTTCACGTTGTGAAATTATGTTATTTATCTTTTTTTTGGGTTAATTTAAATTTTTTGTTGGCCACAGCCAGACTTAATATATAAATAATAAATATCAAATATCAATTAATGTGGATTTTCTTCATTTTATTCACAAAATCTTTAATTTATAAAAAAGGAAGGGCTAATAATATTTTTATACGAAGTCGTTCTTTTAGCCTCCAGTCTCTAAATGATTTAGTGTAATTCTTAATTTTTAGGTGATAGGAGTATATAGGTACTAGGTGCTAGGTTCTAGGTACTAGGGAAGGATAAAACTCCTGAAGGAGTTTTAAGAAAATATAAATTTAAGAAATTCCATAGGAATTTCAACATTAATTGATATTTGATATTTAATATTTGATATTTGATATTTCTATATTTTTGCTGGCTACCGCCAATAAAAGATTTTTTAATCCCTAAAAAAAGATATAACTACTCCATTTAGTGAAATAATTATATATATTTTTTGTAGATTAAAAAGTTAAATAATTAAAATAATTGTACTTTATTTATTTTTTTTTGAAATTAAATCAAAAAAATATAAAAATACATGTATTTTTTTCTATATACTGGACAAACTAGAAAATGGAGGTGGGAATATGTTAAATGATAAAAATAATGGAAATTCACCAAGAAAATTAAGAAAGGAGGCATTATACGTAATATTGTTTGTTTGCTTATGTGTTGTGGCAACTGTAGCAGCCGTAACTTCTAGAAATAACAAATTAGCAAAAAAACAACAAGTAGAAAATGCGAAAATGCAGTCACAGAAACCTACAGACAATGAAAAAAATCCACAAATTACATTAGTAGATGATTCACTAAGAGAACAACAACAATATGAAAATTCTTTGGAAGTGAAAAATAACAAGAATAAAAATACTAATGCTAAAGAAGAAAAGAAAGAAGTAAAAGTTTCTGGCAATGTATCAAATTGTAAAATGATAAAGCCAGTAGATGGTTCAATGGGAAGAGAATACTCAGAAGCTCCTGTTTATTGGGAATCATCAGGAACATACAAACCTAATTTTGGAATGGACATAAAAGCTGAATTGGGTAAAAAAGTAGTAGCTGTTAGTGATGGTATTGTAGTAGAAGTTGGAGACAATAGAGAAGGATACGGAAAACAAGTAGTTATAGATCACCAAAATGGCTTGAAATCTGTTTATGCAAATTTATCAAAAGATATTTCTGTAAAAAAAGGTCAAAAGGTTAAACAAGGTGAGACTGTAGGAGAAGTTGGAAATACAAGTTTAAATTCTTATGGTGAAAAATATGGAAGCAATCTTCACTTTGAGATTTTAAAAGGAAATGAAAAAATTAATCCAGCTAAGTATGTAAAATATTAATTTTGTAATATTCAGCGGGAATTTATTTCCTGCTGAATGTTAGATAAATGAAGGCTAACGGGTAATTAATCTAGGAAATAATGCATATTTATTAATATATAAGGAATAAGGAGGTTGCAGTTGGGTTTGAAAGATTACATTGAGGAAAGAGTAATGGAAGTGGCGGAATATATCATTAGTTCAAAATCTACTATACGAAAAACAGCTAAAGCTTTCGGAGTTAGTAAAAGTACTATACACAAAGATATGACAGAAAGATTACCAAAACTAAATCCTCAAATTGCAAAAGAAGCAAAAAGCATATTAGATTTAAATAAAGCTGAAAGGCATATTAGAGGTGGAAAAGCTACTAAAATGAAATACAAGGCAATAGGAAGTTAAATATTAAATGTTAATATTTAATATTTAAACATTCCTTATATTATTGAAGGATTTTAACACATAATGTAGAATATAGATATGTTAATGTTAAATATTATACAAATGTGTAGAAGTGGAGTGAAATAAGGAATGTTTTTTAGTATGGGTACGGATTTAGGTATAGATTTAGGTACTGCAACAGTACTTGTTTATATTAAGGGTAAAGGAGTAATATTAAAAGAGCCATCAGTAGTGGCTATAGATAGAGTTAAGAATAGAGTTTTAGCTGTAGGTGAAGAAGCTAGACAAATGATTGGAAGGACTCCTGGGAATATTGTAGCTATACGTCCGTTAAAAGATGGAGTTATATCAGATTATGATATAACAGAAAAAATGTTAAAACATTTTATTAAAAAAGCTTGTGGTCGTAAGAAAATGGCTGCACCTAGAGTAGTAGTATGTGTACCATGTCAAGCTACAGAAGTAGAAAAAAGAGCCGTTAGAGATGCGGCCATGAATGCACGTGCCAAAAAAGTATTTTTGATAGAAGAGCCGTTAGCAGCTGCTATAGGAGCAGGCTTGGATATTACTAAAGCTAGTGGAAATATGGTAATAGATATAGGTGGAGGAACTACTGATATAGCTGTTATTTCTTTAGGAGGTATGGTAGTTAGATCATCTATAAAGGTAGCTGGTGATACTTTTGATGAAGCAATAATTAAGTATATAAGAAAAAAACACAAGCTTATGATTGGCGAAAGAACTGCAGAAGATTTGAAAATAAATATAGGTAGTGCTTATAAAAGAGAAGAAGAATGCTCTATGGAAATAAGAGGTAGAGACTTGATTACAGGTCTTCCTAAAAATATAACTGTATCTTCAAATGAAATGAGAGAAGCTTTAACAGAAGCTGTAAGTGCTATAGCAGAATGTGCTCATTCGGTTTTAGAAAAGACTCCACCAGAATTAGCAGCAGATATAGCGGACAAAGGTATAGTTATGACAGGTGGGGGAGCCTTACTTAATGGATTAGACAAGCTAATTGAAAGTATGACTAAGGTTCCGGTTTATATAGCTGATGAGGCTGTATCATGTGTAGCTATAGGCACTGGTAAAATGTTAGACTATCTTGATAAGTTGGATTCAGCTTATCATAGCGCAGATATAACGTTAGTAGATTAGGTTAAATAAATGCATGAGTTATAATAAATCTCATGCATTTATTTTTATATAATATAAACAGAGCTCTTAGCTTCAGATGGAGTTTTAACTCCAACTGAAGGTTAGAGAACGTTATCCAGGGACGTAGCTGCCGTTAACCCGCACTTTGTTAGAAGTGGGAGTGTTACGGCAGGTAGTCATGGGATGAAAGTTCAATTAATTATTATTACAATCTTCAAGATAAAGATAATAACCGTGTATTAGTGCGTTTTTAATTATTTTAGCCATATTCATAATAAGATTAAGTCTAATGTTTCTGTTGGTAAAAATTTCGCTAGAAGAGTTAGTGTCTACTATGCCTATTATGGAGATATCCCCAACCTCAGGAAGGGTTTTGCCAACTCCTTTACCAGGATGTATTGGATAATCACGAATTTGTAATTCTCCAATACAATTATCTTCTCCTAGGCAAGCATCTATACCTATAATATTTGCATTTGGGTGCAAATGTTTTATCCCATCTAATTTATCATGTAAATTTAAAGCGTGTATGGGATCTGAGATAGTGCCGTATATAGGAAGAGGAAAATTAGTTGCTGTAAGGTAAGTACCCACTAAAGGACCTAAGCAATCACCGATACATCTATCTGTTCCTATACAAATAATTAATGAATCATCATTCATGTAGTCTTTTAAAAAATAGGCAATTTTATGATATGCCAATTTATCACTATAATGTACTTTTACTTTTTTCAATGAATGCACCCCCTTTTATATTTAATTTATATGTGTATTAAACCAGAAATATTAAACTAAAGTATTGGAGGGTATTACAAATTTTTTTACATAATTATCAGAAAGCATACTTTTTTAGCATAAGAAAGATAACAAAGTCAGTATGGGTAAGTTGAAAATAGTTTACCTTCATAATGAGTTAAATAAGTTAAATAGAAAAATGTTTCGGTGATTAAAACAGAGAATCCTAGAGTATATTGTAGAATGCGCATATTCATTTAGCATAATCGGTGAATATTAGGATTGAAATGTTAGTAGTCACCGTATATAATAAAACATGTCAACGGCGCGGGAACAAAGCGCTGAAGACAAAAATTGAAAATGCTGGCATGGCTCAATTGGCAGAGCAGCTGACTTGTAATCAGCAGGTTGTAGGTTCGATTCCTATTGCCAGCTCCAAATGTGGAGGAATTCCCGAGTGGCCAAAGGGGGCAGACTGTAAATCTGTTGCGATTCGCTTCGATGGTTCGAATCCATCTTCCTCCACCACATTTTAAAATACATTTTATGGGCGCATAGCTCAGCTGGGAGAGCATCTGCCTTACAAGCAGAGGGTCACAGGTTCGAGCCCTGTTGTGCCCACCATAAAATGCTGGCATGGCTCAATTGGCAGAGCAGCTGACTTGTAATCAGCAGGTTGTAGGTTCGATTCCTATTGCCAGCTCCAAATATGGAGGAATTCCCGAGTGGCCAAAGGGGGCAGACTGTAAATCTGTTGCGATTCGCTTCGATGGTTCGAATCCATCTTCCTCCACCAAAATAAGACGCGCACGCGTCTTATTTTAATTTACAATGTATATAAACAGAGCTCTTAGCTTCAGATGGAGTTTTGCTCCAACTGAAGGTTAGAGATCGTTATCCAGGGACGTAGCTGCCGTTATCTCCCACTTTGTTAAAAGTGGGAGTGTTACGGCAGGTAGTCATCGGATAAATGATTAACTTAATATTAAATAAATGTAAACTACATATAATATATTGACAGTAAGTTTTTGTTGTGATATTATGAGTTTGTTGAAAATTACATATGATTTTTAATCTTATCCAGAGAGGTGGAGGGAATAGGCCCTATGAAGCCCGGCAACCGGCAATTAAATTTGCAATGGTGCCAATTCCTGCAGGTTAACATATTTAACGCTGCAAGATAAGAAATGGTGAATATTACCTCTTCTTATCGAAGAGGTTTTTTTATTTTATATAATTGGAATTTTGAAAGGAGTATGAATTATTATGAGAACTTTGTTTACTTCAGAATCAGTAACAGAAGGACATCCAGATAAAATTTGTGATCAGATTTCTGATTCAATATTAGATGCCATATTAGAAAGAGACCCTTATGCAAGAGTAGCTTGTGAAACCGCTACAACTACTGGAATGGTTTTAGTTATGGGTGAAATATCAACTAGTTGCTATGTTGATATTCCTAAGGTAGTTAGAGAAACTATAAGAGAAATAGGATATACTAGAGCTAAATATGGTTTTGATGCGGATACTTGTTCTGTTTTAACATCTATAGATGAGCAGTCTGGTGATATTGCTATGGGAGTTAACGAAGCTTTAGAATCTAAATCTGGACAAATGCAAAAGGATGACGCTATCGGAGCAGGAGACCAAGGTATGATGTTTGGTTTTGCAACAAATGAAACAGAAGAATACATGCCTCTTCCTATATCTATGGCTCACAAACTTTCTAGAAGACTTTCAGAAGTTAGAAAGAATGGTACCTTAAAATATTTAAGACCAGATGGAAAGACTCAAGTTACTGTTGAATATGAAGATGGAAAACCAGTTAGAATAGATACTATAGTTATATCTACTCAACATGGACCAAAAGTAACACGTGAAGAAATAGAGAGAGATCTAAGGGAACATGTAATAAAACCAATAGTTCCAGCTGAACTTTTAGATGAAAATACTAAGTATTACATAAATCCAACTGGAAGATTTGTTGTGGGCGGACCACAAGGAGACTCAGGATTAACTGGAAGAAAGATTATAGTAGATACTTATGGCGGAGCAGGTAGACATGGCGGTGGAGCTTTCTCAGGAAAAGATCCAACAAAGGTTGATAGATCTGCAGCTTATGCAGCTAGATGGGTAGCTAAGAACTTAGTAGCTGCTGGTGTTGCTGATAAAATAGAAATTCAATTAGCTTATGCTATAGGAGTTGCTAGGCCAGTATCAATTGTAGTGGATACTTTTGGCACAGGAAAAATGTCAGATGATAAAATAATAGATATAATAAACAAAGTGTTTGATTTAAGACCAGCTGTTATAATAAGAGACTTAGAATTAAGAAGACCAATATACAAACAAGTAGCAGCTTATGGACATTTTGGAAGAACTGATTTAGACTTACCTTGGGAAAGATTAAATGCTGTAGAAGAAATAAAGAGATATATATAATGTAGATTAACTATATTTATGTATAGGGCTGATTTAAAATCAGCCCTATTGTTTTTTCTTTAAATTTGTTTTTGAAAAGGGAGATTTAGGATAAAATAATATATGATATAATGATTATATGCATTATTAATATAAATTTTATTAGGAGTGGCTTTATGTTAGAAATAAAGGGAGTAGTTGAAGATATAGTATTTAAAAATGAAGAAAATGGCTATGTAGTAGCTAGAATTGAAAATGAAAAGGAAGATATAACTATTGTAGGATGCATCCCATATATAATAGAAGGTCAGACCTTATGTGTACAAGGACAGTGGGTTAAACATCCTAAGTTTGGTACACAATTTAAAGTAGAAAGCTGCCAAGAAATAATACCTAACTCCTTAGATGGAATAGAGAAATATTTATCTTCGGGTATAATTTCAGGTGTTGGTTCGGTTACTGCAAAAAAGATAGTGGAGAAATTCGGGGAAGAGACACTTGATGTACTTGATAATAACATGGAAAGATTGAAAGAAATTGAGGGCATAGGTGAAAAAAAGATAAAGTTGATTGCAGAGTCCTATAGTAAGCAAAGAGAAGTAAAAAATATAATGGTGTTTTTACAAACCTATGGAGTTACAGCTAATCAATGCGTTAAAATATATAAAAGATATGGGAAAGACTCTATAAATATAGTTAAAAACAATCCTTATGTTCTTACGGAAGATATATCTGGAATAGGCTTTAAAACTGCGGATAAAATTGCTAGAAGCATAGGAATAGATAAGGATTCACCATTTAGAATTCAAAGTGGTATAAATTATGTAATAAATGAATTTTGTGCTATTGGAAATACTTACATGCCACTGGAAAAATTAATTTCAGAGGCTAAAAAAATACTTCAGGTTGAAAAAAACACAATAGAAAAAAATATATATGATTCGGCTTTAGAAGGAAAAATTAAGATTGAAGATATAGAAGGGTGTTCGAGTGTTTTTACAATTCCATTTTTCTATTCGGAATTAAGTGTTACTAAAAAAATAATAACTTTATCTCTTGTAAATCATGAAGATGTAAAGATAGATGTAAAAGAGGAGATTAAAAAATTTGAAGGGGAAAAGGATATTAAGTTTTCTCCTTCGCAAAATGAAGCTATAGAAGGAGCGTTGACTTCAGGTATAGAGGTGATTACAGGGGGACCAGGTACTGGAAAAACCACTATAATAAATTGTATAACTGAAATATTCCAAAACCAAGGAATGACAGTTTTTATGGCTGCTCCTACGGGAAGAGCTGCTAAAAGAATGGAAGAGGCTACAGGACATGAAGCTAAAACTATACACAGATTATTAGAATTAGGATATGGAGATTCTCAAGAGGCTTTTTTTTCAAAGGATGAGGAGAGTCAATTAGAATGTGATGTATTGATTGTAGATGAGGCATCCATGATTGATATAGTACTTATGAATAATTTGATGAAGGCTATAAGCTTAGGCACAAGAGTTATTATAGTGGGTGATGTGGATCAATTACCTTCTGTAGGCCCTGGAAATGTACTAAGAGATATAATAAATAGCAAATGTGTTAAGGTAGTAAGGTTAAGGGAGATATTTAGACAGGGAAAAGAAAGTATGATTGTAGTAAATGCCCATAAAATAAATGAAGGGCAAATGCCATTATTAAATAAGAAGAATAAGGACTTTTATTTTATAAAAGAAGAAGATAATAATAAAATAATGGATACTATAATGGAACTTATATATGAAAGATTACCTAAATTTAATAATACTTGGAATAAGATGGAGCATATACAAATACTATCTCCTAGCAGAAGAGGTGTGCTTGGAGTAGAAAATTTAAATACTCAACTTCAAGGTATATTAAATCCACCAGCTAAGTATAAAAAGGAAAAAGAATTTAGGAATATGGTTTTTAGAGTAGGGGATAAAGTAATGCAAATTAAAAATAACTACTCTTTAAAATGGAATAAAATAAATAGTGAGGAAGAAGGAGTAGGTGTATTTAATGGTGATGTAGGTTTTATAGAAGACATAAGCAGTGAGGATAATACTATTACAATTATATTTGATGATGAAAGAAGAGTAGTTTATGATCCCGTATATTTAGATGAAATTACTTTAGCTTATGCAATGACCATACATAAAAGCCAGGGTAGTGAATTCCCAGTAGTTATAATGCCTATGTTTATGGGACCACCTATGCTTATGAATAAAAATTTACTGTACACGGGTATAACTAGGGCTAAAAAATTAGTGGTTCTAGTGGGAACGGTAAAAGCTCTTCATTTTATGATAAATAATGATAGAAGTTTTGAGAGGTATTCTTCTTTATCTTGGAGAATAAGCAATTTAATAGACGAATAAATATATTTCCATATTGGGGGAGATTATTTTGATCATTAGAGACGCGGTTAAAATTAAATATGAAATGGAGAAAATAAAAAAGCAAGTTATAAATTGGTATGATGGAAAGGAAAGATATTTGAATGTAATTTCTCCTCCATATAATTCTTGTGAAATTTTTTTAGATATTATTGAATATGTTGCTGCTAATAAGGGAAAGATTTTATATATATCAAATGATTTAGGGTGTTTACAAATTATTAGCAGTATAAAAAATAAAACCAATTTTAGAGATTATACCTTAATTAAAAATAAGGATTCACAGCATAATTCCAGCTTGGTGATTTGGGATTTATCATCAATTGGAGGTGTAGATGAAGAATTTGATTTAATCATATATGACAATATAAGTGGTATATGTAGTACTGATTATAAGGTTATAAAAGATGTTTGTCATAAGCATTGTGCTTACAGAGGTAAAATAATATTTTTTGCTATAGAGCCAATAATTGAAGGTTATAGTGAAATAAACATACCTTTACGAAAAAATGGTAAGCCTGTAGTAGAACCCACTATATTTTTTACTAGATTAAATATTAATAAGAACATTCCTTATGTGGTATATGAATATTTGAATTGGTCAATAAATATAAATAAAAAAATAATAATATATGTTCCAGATAAGGAGAAGGTAAATAACCTATATAGTTATCTAACAAAGCTTAAGAATAAATTAAATTCCAATGTTGACTATTTTATAGAAAACATAAGTGATATAAAGGTTTTAACCAATTTTTCAAAGAAAAAGAAAGCCATATTAGTCACGAATTATTTTGGGGAAAAATATCTAGAATTTAATAATATAAATATAATGATTTGTTTCGCAGATGATGAAAATTTTGATTACAAAAGGTTGGTTTATTTAACTGGCAGATCAGGTTTTGTAGAACAATTTGAGAAAGGAGAGGTTATATTTTTAGCTAAAAGAGAAACAAATGATATGGCAAAGGCTAAAAGCATAACTCGTAATTTTAATAAAGAAGCATGGGAAATGGGATTATTAAGTATATAAGAAAACTTATTAAATATGTTTTAAAAATAATATATTATAGTGAAGAAGAATGTGTCATATGTGGTAAAAGATTATTTGAAGGTTTATATTTATGTGATAGTTGCAGAAATAAAATTAAAAGTTGTGAAGAAAGTAAGAAAATTGAAGTTTTTAATAAAGAAGTTAGAATTTATAGTGCGTTATATTATTCATCTGCTGTTAAAAAATTAGTCTTAGCCTTAAAGTATAAAAGCGATTTTATATGTGGAGATGTATTGGCAAGTTACATGATAAAAATTATACATGATAAAAAAATAAAATTCGATATAATAACATATGTCCCTTTAAGCTTTGAAAACAAAAAGAAGCGGGGATATAATCAGAGTAAATATTTAGCCAAGTGTATAGGAGAGAAATTTGATAAGAAGGTTGTGGATTTAATAAAGAAATCTAGGAAAACTAGGGATCAAATAGGACTTAATGAAGAGGAAAGATGGATAAACTTAAAAGATAGTTTTAGTTTTAGAAAAGGTAAAAAAGTAGAGAATAAAAAAATTTTGTTAGTGGATGATGTGGTAACCACTGGGGCTACGGCGCATTATTGTATTTTAGAATTGTTAAAAAATAATGCTGGGGAAATTATTTTCTTGACTGCTGCAAAAAGTAAGATATAATATTATTGTTGGGTTAGGTTTGTGGTTGAAAGTCGATGCCAGTCGCAGGCGAAACGATCCACGTAAGTTAAACAAAGTTTAATGAGCATGGTGCGGCTTAGAAGTAAGTCCTGCCGCTTTAAGGCGAGAGGGTTAGTAGTGAGGGGATAATACCTAGTAGCAAAAGCTCCAGCAGGCGAGTGTGGGGTCAAAGACCAGGTCAACTAATTCAGTGTAGAAGAAAGATGGATTAATCTATCTTTCTTTTATTTTTGCCCAACAATTTAATTTTAACATAAAAACTATTTTTATGCACCTGTACTTTATATGTGAAATATTTAGTAATAATAAGCATGAATAACTTAGTGTGGTTTTAAAAAGCTGAAAATTCAATTAATTCAGAAAGAATTATTTGAGTTATTATTGAATAAGAGTTAATATAATAACATAAACATAAATAAAAAAATATTAACTTTTAGCTATTTAAGAGAGGGGCTGGTTTCATGGTAGTAAAAATTATCGGAAAAAATATAGAAATAACCGAGGCACTAAAAAATATTGTGGAGAAAAAAATATCTAGATTAGACAGATATTTTGATCCTAGCGTACCAGCTAATGTGACTTTAAGTGTACAAAAAAATGATCAAATCATAGAAGTTACAATACCTTTTAATGGTGTTATATTAAGAGGTGAAGAAACTAATCCAGATATGTATGTAGCTCTAGATTTAGTATTAGATAAAATAGAAAGGCAAATACGAAAACAAAAAACAAAATTAGCAAGAAGAAAAGGTAGTTTAGATTCTATTAGATTTAGTTCTATACCAGATTATGAATGGGAGAAAGACGAAAAAAAGGATCCTACTATAGTTAAAACAAAAAGATTCGCAATAAAACCAATGGCAGCAGAAGAGGCTATTTTACAAATGGAGCTTTTAGGACATAGCTTCTTTGTATACCAAGATGCAGAAACTTCTGATGTAAATGTAGTTTATAAGAGAAATGATGGTAACTATGGATTAATTGAGCCAGAATTCTAATATAGATTTAAAATGCGGCAGAAATTGCCGCATTTTTTTCTTTTTGTATAAAAAATAATATAAAGAATAAACTAAAATTTATTTTGTAATAAAATGGTTAACAATTCATTTGTAAAGTTGAATATATTTGAAGTAGATGATATAATTTATAGATATTAGAATAAAAAAATATAAGAATGGTGAGGTTTAAAATGGGACTATTAGATAAAGTATTTGGAACTTATAGTGAAAGACAATTAAAAAAAGTAAAACCAATAGTTGATAAGATTGATAGTTATGATGTAGAAATGCAAAAATTAAGTGACGAAGAATTAAGAGCTAAAACTGGGGAATTTAAGGAAAGGTTAAAAAAAGGCGAGACTTTAGATGATATATTGCCAGAGGCTTTTGCAGTAGTAAGAGAGGCTTCTGTGAGAACATTGGGACTTAAACACTTTAGAGAGCAGTTAATGGGAGGAATTATTCTTCATCAAGGAAGAATATCAGAAATGAAAACTGGTGAGGGAAAAACTTTAGTTGCAACTTTACCATCTTATTTAAATGCATTAACAGGTAATGGGGTTCATATAGTAACAGTAAATGATTATCTTGCCAAAAGAGACGCTGAAACTATGGGAAAAATACATGAGTTCTTAGGATTATCTGTAGGGGTAATTGTTCATGACTTGGACAATGAAGAGAGAAGAGCAGCTTATAATTCAGATATAACTTATGGTACTAACAATGAGTTAGGATTTGATTATTTAAGAGATAATATGGTTGTATATAAAGAAGAAAAAGTACAAAGGGAATTGAATTTTTGTATAGTTGACGAAGTGGACTCTATACTTATTGATGAAGCTAGAACTCCTCTTATAATTTCAGGTGAAGGTGAAAAATCTACAGACCTTTATAAGATAGCACAATTTTTTGTAGCCACTTTGGTAAAAGGCGAAAAAAGTGAAGAGGGAGAAGAAACTGGAGATTTTACTGTTGATGAAAAAGCTAATGCAGTTATACTAACCCAAGAAGGTGTTAAAAAGGCAGAGGCATTCTTTAAACTTGAAAACTATGCGGATCCAAGTAATATGGAAATTCAACACCATGTAATACAAGGTTTAAAAGCTAACTATATGATGAAAAAAGATAAAGACTATATGGTTAAAGATGGAGAAGTTATTATAGTTGATGAGTTTACAGGAAGACTTATGGAAGGTAGAAGATATAGTGATGGACTTCATCAAGCTATTGAGGCTAAGGAAAAAGTTAAAATTCAAAAGGAATCAAAGACATTAGCGACTATAACATTCCAAAATTATTTTAGAATGTATAATAAATTGTCTGGTATGACTGGTACTGCAGCAACTGAAGAAAATGAATTTAGAGAAATATATGGTTTGGACGTAGTGGTAATTCCTACACATGAACCAGTTATAAGAGTGGATCAAGCAGATAAAGTATATAAATCAGTTAAAGCTAAATATAAAGCTATAGTAGATGAAATAGTAGAAACTTATAAAAAAGGTCAGCCAATGCTTGTAGGTACAGTGAGTATAGAAAAATCTGAACTTTTATCTAGCATGCTTAAGAAAAAGGGTGTTCCACATCAAGTACTAAATGCTAAGTACCATGAAAAGGAAGCGGAAATAGTATCCCATGCAGGAGAAAAAGGTATGGTTACAATTGCTACTAACATGGCTGGACGTGGTACTGATATAAAATTAGGAGAAGGTGTTTCAGAACTTGGTGGATTAAAGGTAATAGGAACTGAAAGACATGAATCTAGACGTATAGATAATCAGCTAAGAGGTCGTTCAGGACGTCAGGGAGACCCAGGGGAATCAGTATTCTATGTGTGTTTTGAAGATGATCTTATGAGAATATTTGCTTCCGAGAGATTTAGGACTATAATGGATAGATTTGGATTAGAGGATGAGGATGCCATAGAAAGTAAAATGGTAACTAATGCCATAGAAAGTGCTCAAAAGAAGGTTGAAGGAAATAACTTTGATGTAAGAAAAAATGTACTTCAATATGATGATGTTATGAATAAACAAAGGGAAGTTATATACAAACAAAGGGCAGAAGTTTTAGAGGGAGAGGATTTAAAAGAACAAATTCAATCCATGATAAAGGAAGTTATATATAATGCAGTAGATTCCCATATATCTGGAATTGAAGATAGTTTCCAGGAAGAATTATCTAAACTTGTAAAATATTTAGAGGATATATATTTACCAATAGGTTTTGTAAAAGTAGATGAATTAAAGAATCTTAGCAATGAAGAGATAAAGGAAAAGCTATTAAATTTAGCTAATGCAATGTATAAACAAAGGGAAGAAGACTTTACTTCAGAAGCTATGAGAGAAGTGGAAAGAGTTCTACTTTTAAGAGTTGTAGATACTAAGTGGATGGATCATATAGATAATATGGAACATTTAAAACAGGGAATAGGACTTAGAGCTTATAAACAACAGGATCCAGCACAAGCATATCAAATGGAAGGAAGCGATATGTTTGATGAAATGATAGAAAGTATTAAAGTTGATACTGTAAAATACTTATATCATGTAAGAATGGAAAATGTTCCTGAAAGAGAGAAGGTTGCAAAAATAACTTCGACAAATCAAGATTCTTCAGGTAAAAAGGAGCCAGTGAGAAAAGAAGAGAAGATAGGACGAAATGATCCTTGTCCATGTGGTTCAGGTAAAAAATATAAAAATTGTTGTGGAAGAGGCGTGGTTTAAATAAAATTGAGTTAGGAATGGCTTCATTTCTAACTCAATTTCCATTAGTAAAAGTTTATTTTAGATTAATATAAATAACTAATTCAACTTTCTCAATTATAAAATGAAAATGTAAAAATAGAATATTTATTCATTTAATATAGAGCTTGGAATTAATGTGATAAAGTTTGAGTAACTAAATACTAATTTTAAAATATATATAAAGAAAGAGGTTGGAATATGTTAATACAATATGAAGAATTTATAGAAGAAGTGAGAGAGATGAAAAAGACAATAGATGAAGTGAGTGTTTCCCTTTGACTTAGTTAAGTTGAAAAATCAGTTATCAGAATATGAAAATAAAATGCAACAAAGTGATTTCTGGAATGATATGCAACATGCACAGGAAGTTACTAAAGAGTGTAAAGAAATAAAGGATAAAATAGAAAATTATAATTCTATAATGAATAGGATTGAAGACTTAAATACATTAATACAATTGTCTTTAGAAGAGGAAGATTACTCTACTTATGAAGAAATAAAAATGGAAATTAAAGATTTAAAAATAAATATAGAGAATATGAAAATACAAAATCTTTTATCAGGAGAATATGATAAAAACAATGCTATTCTAACTCTGCATGTGGGAGTGGGCGGAAATGATGCTCAAGATTGGACAGAGATGTTATACAGAATGTATAAGAGATGGTGTGAGAGAAAAGGCTTTAAAATAGAGGTTTTGGATTTTATACCTGCAGATGAAGCTGGTATAAAGGGAGTTACTATAAAGGTTATTGGAGAATTTGCCTATGGATATTTAAATGCGGAAAAGGGAATTCACAGATTAGTTAGGATATCTCCTTATAACGCTAATGGAAAGAGACAAACTTCCTTTGCCTCTGTAGAAGTACTTCCAGAACTTAGTGAGAATCAAGATATAGACATTAGAAGTGAAGATTTAAAAATAGACACCTATCGTTCTGGGGGAGCTGGAGGACAGCATGTTAATAAAACTGAAAGTGCTATAAGAATAACTCATTTACCTACAGGTATAGTAGTTCAGTGTCAAAACGAAAGAAGTCAATATTTTAATAAAGAAACAGCTATGAAGATATTAAAGTCTAAATTGGTTGCATTAAAAGAGAGAGAGCATAAGGAAAGAATAGAAGATTTAACAGGAGAATTAAAGGATAATGGATGGGGAAGTCAAATAAGGTCTTATGTATTTCATCCATATAACTTGGTAAAGGATCATAGAACTGGTGTTGAAACAGGAAATATAAGTGCCGTGATGGATGGAGAAATTGATGAATTTATAATTAGGTACTTAACATCTAAATAAGTTAATTAAATTAAAATTTGAGGTTATTGAATTTAGAATAAAAATTAAATTATATTTTGAAATTACTGATGGCCTGTAAAAGAAATTTCCCTTGTGGTTAGGAAGGATCAAAGGAAGCTACCACTTCAACGAAGTAAGTGGTAGCTTCCTTTTTATTTTCATGTGTTCTATTGGAAAAAGATTTTTCATAATTTTACTGACTTTTATAGATTATATTTTTACTGTTTTTTATAAGAATGTTTTCTTACACCGTATATAAAATAGCAAGCTAATACAATTATTCCAGTGGAGGATAGTATCATACATATTTTATAATGAATTACGAAAGGATTATTATTAAAGGAATATTTCATAATTTCTTTAGAGGTAACATTAAAACATCTTGTAATAGAAGCATTATTTATAAATTCAACCTTATCATTGGGGGTATGAATTTTAGATGTATCATTATCACAGAAAGTCACTGCATCAATATTACGATCTCTAAAAGGTTTATGGTCGCTAGCATCTTCAAACATACTGCTAAAATTAATTTTTTCATTAGAACATGTGGTAGCGATGGATTTTAAAAATTCATTGTCTTTAGAGTCTTTTTTACTTCCCATTAGGCAAAGAGGAACCGTGGTATTACCACCTATCATATCAAAATTAAATACTTTCCCTCCCTGAAGCTTTGATGAATACTTTTCGGCAAAAGCTGTGGAGCCTACAAACCCAAATTCTTCACCATTAAACCCCACGATAATTATATCTCTTTTAGGCTTTCCTAAAGATTGTATAATTTTGCTCATTTCCATAATAAATGCTACTCCAGAGGCATTGTCTAAAGCACCATTATAAATATTGCCGCCTAAATCTGTTCCTACATGATCAAAGTGAGCAGATAAAACCATTGGAGGTAGATTTTTATTTGTTCCTTCTATTTTAGCAGTAACATTGTTTGAGTAAGTTTCCTTAGTTTCATATGGAATATAGCAATTTACTGTATAATCTTTTTTAATGTAATCATATATATCTGATAGTGTATCTTTGGTTATCATTATATACATACTATTAGGAGCATCCACCATAAAGGAACTTCTGAAATCTAATTTTTTTGACGTACAATAGAAAATAACTGATGAATCTTTTGAATCTGCTTTTATGCCACCACTGGTAAAATAGGAATTAGATTTAGTGAAACTTATGCAATTGTGTTTAAAATTAAGCATATCTTCTTTAAAGTCCTTGCCATAGGTGAATTTTTTAATTATATTATTATTTTTATCAACTACATTTAAATATGGAGTCTTATTGCTGATTCTTGAAGGATACTTAATTTTAAATGACTGTAAATAATTTTTATCTAAAGGCTTTAAATTATAATTTTTAAATTGAGATTTTATATACTGTTCTGCCATGCGATTTTCCATTGTGCCTGGCAGCCTTCCTTGAAATTTATCAGAAGATAGATATTCTATATGCTTTATTACTTTGCTAGTGTCAAATTTATTAAGGCATATATAAGTTCTAAAACTAAACGAAAAAGAAATAATAAATATAAACAATAACAATATACCTATAAGATTTTTTGATTTTTTCATAGTAACCCCTTTAAAATAATGTTTGTATATGAATATGTGTGTAGTAAATTAAATATGATATAGTTATGGCCTAAACACCAGTTTTTTCTATTGTAATGTTGTAAAATTAATCAAATTACTTTAAACTTAAGTAGTATATTAAATAAATAGACGGAGGATGTATATGGAAAGTATAAATAATAAATTATCGAAAGAATTTAATATAAATCTCAATATAGTTGGGAATATAATAGAGATGCTTGATGAAGGTAACACTGTGCCTTTTATAGCTAGATATAGAAAAGAAAGAACTGGTGCCTTAGATGACCAGGTTCTTAGGGAATTTAGTGAAAGACTTTCTTATTTAAGAAATTTAGAAGAGAGAAAAGAAGCGGTAATAAAAAGTATAAGTGAGCAAGAGAAATTAACGGATGAAATAGAAAAAGCTATTTTGAAATGTGATACTCTTACAGAGGTAGAGGATTTATATAGACCTTACAAGCCTAAGAAGAGAACAAGAGCTATAATTGCTACAGAAAAGGGACTAAAACCTCTTGCAGAAGTAATTTTAAGTGGAGAGTTTAAAGGAGATATATTAAAAACTGCTGGTGAATTCATAAATGAAGAAAAGCAGGTTAATAGTGAAGAAGAAGCTCTTCAAGGGGCTATGGACATAATAAGTGAAATAATATCTGATGAAGCAGAGTATAGAAAATGGATAAGAAACTTTGTAAATAAATATGGATTAATAGTTACTAAGGGAGAAAGTGAAGAAAGTACCCCTTATGAAATGTATTATGATTATAAAGAATCTGTATATAAAATACCTGCTCATAGAATATTGGCTATAAATAGAGGAGAAAATGAAAAAGTATTATCTGTAAAAATACAATGTGATGAAGAAAAAATAGTGGATTTTTTAAAGAGTAAATGCTTAAAGGGAAATGAAATTACAGATACGTACATTGAAAATAGCATAAGAGATTCCTTAAAAAGACTTATATATCCATCTATTGAAAGAGAAATAAGAAATGAATTAAAAGATATAGGTGAGATATCTGCAATTAATATATTTAAAGCTAATTTAAAAGCTCTTTTGATGCAAGCGCCTATTAAGGGGAAAGTGGTTTTAGGGTATGACCCTGGATTTAGAACAGGATGCAAAATTGCACTTTTAGATGATACAGGCAAGATGATAGATACTGCTACAGTGTATCCTACTGCACCAAAGAATGATATTGAAGGAACAATTAAAAGGCTTAAGGAATTAGTATATAAATACCACGTAGATGTAATATCTTTAGGAAATGGAACTGCTAGCAGAGAATCAGAAGAAATTATAGTCAAATTAATTAAAGAAGTTAAAGAAGAAAAGGGAAAGGAATTATACTATGTTATAGTTTCTGAGGCAGGGGCTTCAGTGTATTCAGCATCTAAGCTTGCGGCTAAGGAATATCCAGATATAGATGTATCCTTGAGAGGGGCTATTTCTATAGGAAGAAGGCTCCAAGACCCACTGGCAGAATTGGTTAAAATAGATCCTAAATCTATAGGCATAGGACAGTATCAGCATGATGTAACACCTAAAAAATTAGATGAATCCCTAAAAGGAGTAGTAGAGGACTGTGTTAATAATGTGGGAGTAGACTTAAATATAGCAACACCATCATTATTATCATATATATCTGGTATAAGCGTAGCAGTGGCAGAAAATATAGTTAAATATAGAGAAGAAAACGGAAAATTTAACAGCAGAAAAGAACTATTAAAAGTAAAAAGATTAGGACCTAAGGTTTTTGAACAATGTGCAGGTTTTTTAAGGGTTATGGAAAGTGATGAGCCACTTGATAATACAGCAGTTCACCCAGAGTCCTACAAGGCTGCTAAAAATTTATTAAAAATATTAGAGCTTAATTCACTGGAGTTAAAAAAAGGCGGAGTTAAGGAAATTGATGAAAAGTTAAAAGATAAAAGTATAAAAGAGCTAGCGCAAGAGTTAGAAATAGGGATGCCAACATTACAAGATATAATAAAAGAACTTAAAAAGCCTGGAAGAGATCCAAGAGATGAGATGCCAAAGCCAATTTTAAAATCTGGAGTAATAGATATGAGTCAACTAAAACCAGGCATGGCCCTTACAGGAACTGTGCGAAATGTTTCAGACTTTGGAGCTTTTGTAGATATAGGTGTTCATCAAGATGGATTAGTGCATATAAGTCAAATGTCTGATAAATTTGTAAAGCATCCATTAGATGTGGTTAAAGTTGGGGATATAGTGGAAGTTAAAGTTTTAGATGTGGATGAAAAGAGAAAAAGAATTTCTTTAACCATGAAAAAATAAAGAACAAAGCTCTTTTATAAATTAACTATAATTTAAAATTTCTAGATAAGTCATAGGTAATAGATAATAAGTAAAAAGTAAGAAGTAAGAGTTCTTACTTCTTACTTTTTACTTATTTTATAAATGCCATGACATTTTAATGGACCTTTAATGTTTATCTTGGCAGTATTTAAAATTAATCTAAATCAAAAGCTTTAAATATTTTTTTCATTTCTATATTTGCCCAAAATATCTGTTACTGGAGATACTGTAGTGAATGCAGCAGGATCGACAGATTTTACAATTTCTTTCAGTTGAGATAATTCATTTTTTTGAATTACTACATAAATAAATTTCTTATTTGTATTAGAATAACTTCCTTTAGCTTCAAGTACAGTGACACCTCTTAATAATTTTATTTGAATTTGTTTTACCAATTCATCTGCGCTATCGCATATTATTATGCATTGTTTAGTTGAAGATATACCTTCCTGTATAATATCCATGGTTTTAGTTCTAGCAAAACTTAAAATAAATGCATATAATACAGAATTTATTCCAAATACATAAGCAACTAGCAAATAAACTAATATATCCTCAACTAATAATATTGTGGATAATTGGAAATTTGGAAATTTAGAATTTATTATTTTAGCAGATATATCAAGACCACCAGTAGATCCCCCAGCCATAAATATAAGTGCGATACCAATACCTATCAATACTCCACAAAATAAAGAACCTAATAATACGTCATCAAAAGGTTTAAACTTATAGTGTAAACTAAAAAAATCTATAAGCATTGAGGATAGAAAAACTATAAATCCACTTCGTATAGCAAATTTTTTCCCTAATAATTTAAATCCAAATAAAAACAAAGGAATATTTATTAATAATGAAGTAAGTCCTACTCTAAATCCAAATAATTGGTTTAGAGAAGTGGCTATACCTGTAACTCCTCCAGCTCCTATTTTACTAGGGATTAATATAGCTGATATGGCTATTGAAAATAAGAAACATCCAGCTATTAAAAAGATATAATCTTTAATTTTTTTCTTCATATAATCATCTCCAGTTCATATTTTAATTAAAAGATACATTATATACATTTGGAAATGTAGAATTTTAACCTTAAATTTTGTACAAGTCTATTAGCGAATACTATACTAGCACAAAATTTATAACATAACAATAAGATTCTGGTTTTTTCTTAAAATTGAATGAGATATTGCAAAAAAATTAACAATCTAATTTAAAAATATGCTAGAAGAAGTGGGTGAAATATAAAGAGGTGTACAATATAAATTTAAAACATGAAATTAACATTTCAAACAATAAAAAGTATAGCATAAAAGAAGAAAATGTATCATAAAAGAAGAAAATAGTATATTCTAATGGTAAAAAGAGATTTTTTATGGAAAAAGAGATTTTTTCAATATTGCACTTTTTCTTGCAAAATGATAAAGTAAGGGGGTGGAAATGTTTTAATATATAAATTTTGCATTAAGATTCATTTAATAAGGAGGCTATGAAATGAATTTCGTAGAGGAGTTAAAAGAGTTAAAAATACAAACAACAAAAAATATATTTAGAAATCTATCAGCACCAGAATTAGTGGAAAAGGCTCTAGAAAGAGGAGAAGGAAAATTATCAAATAAGGGTTCATTAGTTATAGAAACAGGAAAATACACAGGAAGATCTCCTAAAGATAGATTTATAGTTAGACAAAAGAGCACAGAAGATAGAATTAATTGGGGAGACGTTAATTTACCAACTACTGAAGAGGTTTTCAATAATTTATATAATAAAGTTATGGAATATTTAAAAGATAGAGATTTATTTGTGTTTGATGGATATGTAGGTGCTATGAAAGAATATAGCCTTCCTATAAGAGTTGTAAACGAATTGGCTTCTCAAGCATTATTTTCAACTCAATTATTTAGAAGATTAAATAAGGACGAGCTTCAAAATCATAAACCAGAATTTACAATTATAGCTGCACCAGAATTTAAAGCTAATGCAGAAGAAGATGGAATAAATTCAGAAGCATTTATATTGGTAAACTTTGATAAGAAGATAGTATTAATAGGTGGTACTAAATACTGTGGAGAAATAAAGAAATCAGTATTCTCAGTAATGAACTTCTTAATGCCAGATAAGGGAGTATTCCCAATGCATTGTTCAGCTAATATATCAGAAGAAGGCAACACTGCAATATTCTTTGGATTATCAGGTACTGGAAAAACTACTTTATCAGCAGATCCAGAAAGATTATTAATAGGTGATGATGAACACGGATGGTGTGACAAGGGAACCTTTAATTTTGAAGGTGGATGCTATGCTAAAACTATAAGATTAGATAAAGAAAAAGAATGGGAAATATATGAAGCACTAAAATTTGGTTCTGTTTTAGAAAATGTTATATTGGATGAAGATAGAAGTCCAAACTATGATGATGGATCTCTTACTGAAAATACAAGAGGAGCATATCCTATAGATTATATAGAAAATGTAAAATTAGATGGCGTTGGTGGACAACCTAATACAGTTATATTCCTAACAGCTGATGCTTTTGGAGTTATACCTCCTATATCAAAGTTATCTAAAGAAGCTGCTATGTACCACTTTATGTCAGGTTACACAAGTAAAGTTGCTGGTACTGAAAGGGGAATAACAGAGCCAAAAGCTACATTCTCAGCATGCTTTGGAGAACCATTTATGCTTATGAACCCATCAGTATATGCAGAACTTTTAGGAGAAAAAATTGAGAAGTATAATACTGATGTATATTTAGTTAATACAGGATGGATTGCAGGAGGATATGGTGTAGGACCAAGAATGAATTTAAAATACACTAGAGCTATGGTTAAGGCTGCAATTAATGGAGAATTGAAAAATGTAGAATATGAAGAACATCCAGTATTAAAGGTACTTATGCCAAAGGAGTGCCCAAATGTTCCAACAGAACTATTAAATCCTAAAAATACTTGGGAAGACAAAGAGGCATATGATAAGAAAGCTAAGGAATTAGCAGAAAAATTCCAAAATAATTTCAAAAAATTCAAAGATGTACCAGAAGAAATAAAAAAAGCTGCTCCAAGAGTATAGAATTTTTAAAGTAAAAGAGACCTTACACCGAAAATATAGTATGAATATATTTTCGGTGTTTATTTTTGTATAAAAAAGGGGTGTAAAGATGAAAAATAAATTTTTAAAATTTCTATTTGCGGGGTTATTAGTGGTAATGGTTGCATTGGCTTTTAATAAATATGGGTTTATGGAGTCTAAAAAAGATAAAATAGTTGTAGAGAAATGGGAAAATTTATATTCTGGAGAGAATATTCAATTTTATTATCAAGATAAACAGGATATGAACATTCAAAAATTAGATGAAACATTTAAACTCAAAGAATTAACTAAAGAAGAAGGAGAAGATTTGAAAAAGGCACTAACTGTTTTAAAATGGTTAGGTGAAAAAATAAAATACAATCCAAACAGTATGAGTAGTGAAGACTATGCAATTGAAATAATAAAAAAATCTAAAGATAATGAAATAAGTATAAATGATAAAGATTACTGCTCGCTATATGCAGAAGTAGCAACGGCTGCTGGGTTAAATGTTAGAAAAGGTGAATTAAGGGCTAAAGAAGTTAATAAACAAAAGAAAAAGTATAATCATTTTGTATGTGAAGTGTGGAGTGATAAGTATAATAAATGGATAATGTTAGATCCAGCTAATGGCCATTATATAAACAATGATGGTAAGCCTTTAAGTGCAATGGAGGTTATAAGTAAAAGTGGTGATAATATAGAGGTAATGGGAGGCAATGAATCTAAAAAGTATATAAAAGATATAAAAAAATACTTATATTCGTACACTATACCTATAGATAATAGTATATATGGAATAAAGAAAAGTAATTCCTTTATAACCTATATAGGTAAAGGGGATTTACCAGAAATCTATATAAATAACTCTGTAATACAACCTACTATTTTTACGGATAAGGACCTACTATTCAATATTTCACCTAAAGTAAAATATGAAGCTGAAAAAGTAAAAAAAGATACTACGGCAACTTTAATATTTTCAGAACAAAAAAATGATAATGGCAAGTCTAATGATAAAGTTAATAATAAAAATAAAATACAGTTATATGGGGGAGTATTTAAGGATAGTGCTATGGAGGAAAAATATTATGTAAGCATAAATAATGTTTGGAGAGAGGTAAAGAACAGTTATTTTCAATTAACTTTAGATGAAGGAAAAAATATAATAAAGCTTTCAATGGATAAGGAAAAAATTCAAAGGGAAATAATAATAAATTGTACTATGGAGAAATAGGGCACTTGAATTTTATAATTCAGTTCGTAAAACCTCGTACCCTTGTTTTAGAGTAGTTCCCTAATTAATTTAACTTTAATACATAAATTTCAAGTTTTACATTAGATAAATAAATGTTCTTAATTTGAAATTAAATATTTAAAATTTAAAATGAAAGTTGAAATTACTAAAGAATTTCTTCGAGTTATATTTTAAAAACTCCTTTAAAGGAGTTTTTTCATTGTATTGAGTATAGGTTAATTTTTTAATTAGTTGAACTAAAGTGTATGTATAATGTATAATTAATAAAGTGTTGAAGAGAAAAGAGATTTTAAATATTGGAGGAAAAAATTATGGATTTAATACTTATATTGAAGGCTATTGTCACTGGAATAGTTGAGGGTATAACAGAGTTTTTACCAGTATCATCTACTGGGCATATGATAATAGCACAAAATTTCATGAACTTTAATAATGATTTTTCTAAGATGTTTGCTGAGGTAATTCAGTTGGGAGCAATACTAGCTATAGTGGTTTTATATTGGAATAAAATATGGAAATCACTTAAGAATCTTGTTCCAGGAAAATGGGGATTTAAGCTTTGGTTTAATATTGTTGTTGCTTGTATTCCATCAGGAGTCCTTGGAGTTTTATTTCACAAAAAAATAGAAGAGCATTTATTTAGTATTCCAACAGTAGCAGCGGCATTAGTAGTAGGTGGAATATGGATGATATATGCAGAAAATAAACATAGAACAAATTATTATACAAGGGATATAGATGATGTAACACTAGTACAAGCTATTAAAATAGGATGCTTTCAGTGTTTAGCTCTTTGGCCAGGAATGTCTAGATCTGCTTCTACTATAATAGGGGCTTGGATTAGTGGACTTTCTACAGTGGCAGCAGCGGAATTTTCATTTTTCCTTGCAATTCCTACTATGGTAGGTATGTCTGGAATAAGTTTATTAAAGTATAAAGCTGCGTTAAGTTTATCAGAAATAGTAGCTTTGTCTGTAGGATTTTTGGTATCATTTATAGTTGCGTTAATTGTAGTTGATAAATTTATAGGATATTTAAAGAAAAAGCCTATGAAAGTTTTTGCTATATATAGAATAATAATAGGAGTATTATTATTAGGTCTATCATTTGCACATATTATTACAGTTTAGAGATTATATTTAAATTAATAACTTGCCACATAAATCTTAAAATCTATTTTAGATAAATAAACATTTCAAATTTAAAATTTAGAATGTAAAATAGGAATTTGTGGAGGAAGTATGAAGTGACAAGTGACAATTGACAATTGTCAATGGACAATTAAGTAAGAAGTAAGAGTGAATGGGGATTTTCCTCCACTGCGTTACGGAAAATCTTCAATTAAATAAATGTAATAGTAAAACAAGCTATAATTATTTCGCTAAATGGAGTAGTTATAGCTTTTCTTTTTAGGTCTTTAAAAATCTTTTATTGGCGATAGCTAGCAAAAATATAGAAATATTAAATATTAAATATCAAATATCAATTAATGTTGAAATTCCTATGGAATTTCTTAAATTAGAATTGGTGGAGGAAGTAAGAAGTTGAGCATTTAAAAAGTTCTTTTGGCGTAGCACGTTGATTTATAATGAAAAATTTATCCGATGACTACCTGCCGTAACACTCCCACTTCTAACAAAGTGGGAGATAACGGCAGCTACGTCCCTGGATAAGGATCTCTAACCTTCAGTTGGAGTAAAAACTCCATCTGAAGCTAAGAGCTCTGTTTATATTAATGGTTACCATATAACTTTTCGAACGGCTTCGCCTAAAAAGATTATTATCCCTTTCTTTTTATAACTTAAAGATTTTCTGAATAAAATGAAGAAAATCCACATTATTTGATATTTGATATTTAATATTTAATATTTAATATTTATATATTTAGGTTGCTCTCTCCACCGTGACGATATATGCATGAACTGAAAAATTTGATTTTAATGGAGTGATAAATGTGAAATTTAGGACTATTGAACTAGCCTTAGAACTTCTTTATTTGTCCATTTAAAGCACCGTTAAGAAGTTTTCATTGCTTGAGCGAGGCACGAGTGAGTTTGAAAACTTTAGGGGCTTTAAATGGACAAATATTAGAAGTTCTTGGCGTATTGTTCAAGTCCAAAATTTCACATTTATCACGGAATTAAAATCAGATTTTTCCTAT
>NZ_CABDWS010000011.1 GCF_901447495.1 Haloimpatiens lingqiaonensis | reverse complement strand
AAGATGAACGACTTCATATTGTAAAAGATGCACTAGCTTTATTTAAGTGCCGTGAGGCAGATAAAGAATGGATAGTTAATAAAAAAAATAAAAATTATTTAAAGATAAAAGCTTGGGATGAAGATAATTTTGAAATGGCTGATTCAGAAATAAAAGTAAGGTTTATAAAGTTTATAGAAGAAATATATAATGGAGATAAAATGGAAATTAAAGAGTCATGGATTATAACGACGGATAAATTAACGTCGGTAGAAACTTTATGGGAAATAATGCATAAAAGGTGGGACATTGAAAATAATGCTTTTCATCAGTTAAAAACAGAATGGCATTTGAATCATTGTTTTCTTCATAGCCCTACGGGCATAGAAACAGTATTAATGTTTATAATAATAGCATTTAATCTAATGCAATTATATTTTTTTAGGTGTATAAGAAATTTTAGAAAGAAATATATGCTCCAAATAGATGTTATTGAAGATATAAGAGATGAAAGATTTATTATAGAAAATGGTTGGCATAACCCACTATTTGTAAAAACTTAATCAAATATAAAACTGGAAATTGATTTTAAAGATTTCTTGGGGTAGGGGATAGTGTAATTATTTTTGCGACCTAACGGTCTGCGGGCTTACCAGCCCTTTAAGTAAGTGTAAAAAGATACAATTCCAGTAAAAATAAAATTTTTACTGGAATTTAGGTGCTAAATCTCTGTATTTATGGTATAGAATTTGCATGAAGTAAGCTTAAATTGGTATAATAAATATATATAATTATGTTGATCAATTAATGATAAAACTCTTTAAATAACTATTAAAATGTAAAATTAAACAGTTACTTAATTTAATGTGAAAATTAAAAATTATATGAGAAAGTTGATTTAAGAAGGTATAAAGGGGTGGAGAGATGGATTTTCAATATGTAGAAGAATTAAATGATAAAATAATTATAAAAAATGTTAGAAATTTTGAACTTGCTGATGTTTTTGATTGCGGACAGTGTTTTAGATGGAGCCAGCAGGAAAATGGAAACTATATAGGAGTGGCCATGGGCAAGGTAATTGAGATAGAAAAAAATGGAGAAGATATTATAATATATAATACTGATGAGAGGGAATTTAAAGATATTTGGGCAGAGTACTTTGATTTGTATAGGGATTATGGAACTATAAAAGATATTCTAAAAAAGGATCCAACTTTAGAAAAAGCGGTAGAATTTGGAGAAGGTATTAGAATATTAAAGCAAGAGCCTTTCGAAATACTTATTTCTTTTATAATATCTGCTAATAATAGAATACCTATGATTAAGAGAGCAATAAATAATATAAGCAAAAAATATGGAGAAAAAATAGAGTACAAGGGAGAAAAGTATTATACTTTTCCTACCATAGAAAAACTTCATGAAGCTAATATAGAAGAATTAGAAGAGTGTGGAGTTGGTTTTAGGGCAAAGTATATTGTAGATACAGTTGAAAAGTTGTATAAAGGTGATATGAATTTAGAGGAAATAAAAAAACTAAATGATGATAAGTGTCATGAGGAAATTCAAAAGTTTTCTGGTGTAGGACCTAAAGTAGGGGATTGTGTAATGTTATTTTCAATGCAAAAATATTCGGCATTTCCTGTAGATGTTTGGGTAAAAAGGGCAATGCACTATTTTTATTTAGCTCCAGATGTATCCTTGAAAAAAATAAGAGAATTTGCAAGAGAAAAATTCCAAGAATTTTCTGGGTTTGCTCAGCAATATTTATTTTACTACGCAAGGGAAAATAAAATAGATATATAGTTTTTATGAAGGTTGGAGATACTATGAGAAAGATAAATAAAAACTTTAAAAAAATTTTAGATTTCTTAATAAAATATAAGAAGATAACGGTATCCTTAGTATTTCTATTTATATTCTCATATATAACTTATGAATATTATAAGTATTTTTATATTTTAAAGGATCCTATTAAAATAAAGAAAGCTATACTCAGCTATGGTAATTATAGCATATTAGTTTTTTTGATTTTGCAAATAATTCAGGTAGTGGTTTTCTTTATACCGGGAGAAATAATACAAATTGCAGGGGGGTACATATACGGAACTGCACTAGGTGGTGTGCTTTCCATATTAGGAATATTAATTGGAAGCTTTATGGTATACTATATATCTAGGTATTTAGGCAGAGACATGGTGCAAAAGATGGTATCAAAGGATAAATTTAAGCTTTTTCATAAGGTGTTAGATGCCAGTAGTCATGTAAAGGTTATATTTTTTTTGTATCTAATACCAGGGGTTCCTAAAGATGCCCTTGCTTATATTTGTGGTATAGCAAATGTGTCATTTAAGGATTTTATAATATTTTCTACCATTGGAAGAGTTCCGGCAATATTTCTATCCACTTATTTTGGCAATAGGATTGAAGTGGGAGAATTAAGTTCTATTTTAATCATAACTGTATTAGTGGCGATAATAGTTATTATAAGCACTGTTAAAGGTAAAAGTATACTAAAAGGAATATCAAGAAAAAAGGAAAATTAGTTAGAATTTCTGCTAAAAATAAGCATTATTATCGAATTTATGAATATCAATAGTAATATGAAAAAAAAGCATAAAGCAAAGAAACCTTCTGGAAGTATGTTGATAATTGGATCTTTCTCCGGATAAAACATCCAATAATCGTTTTTAAACATAATATTGTGGAAAATATCAAAGCTCTTTTGAAAATTTATAAAGGAAAAACATATGCTTCCTATAAGGCTTAAAAGGAATATAGAAGAAAGCTTTAGGGCTTCCTTTAATATTCTTATGCCCTTTGATAATAAAAATAGAGATATACATATGAAACTGAAATAGCATACATAAAAAGCAGTCTTTATGAAATAAAATATATTTTTTACTTCTATAAAATGATGTGTTCCTTCTGGAGAAGAGGAAAGTGTTGGTAATTTAAATTCACTAGTATTATTAGAAGTTAAATAATCTATTAGATAATTATAGTTATTTTTTATTTCGTATTTTTCTAAAGAAGAATCTGAATGAATTTTAAATTTATCAATAGAAAAATAATATATATGTTTAAATTTTATGGTGAATAATATAGACCATAAAATTATAATAGCACACATTAAAATAGAAACTATAATTTTATAAATATTTTTCAATATAAGGTCACCTCCATAAGCTACTATATACAATTTCATATTATATTATTTAAATAATACAATAAAATATACTTAAAGTACATTAAAAATCTAAAATTGCATATAATTGTAAGGTATAAAAAATACTAATTATTGTATAAAAGAGATATAAGAAGAAAAAATATGAAAAGTATAATTATATAGCTATAAAACCGTTTATGCTCAATAAAATGCCAATTTTGCCAAGTTTACGAGACTTGATAATATTAACCTCATTAACTATCATAATAATTGTATTAGCACTCAATATTACCGAGTGCTAACAGTAAAAAGATAAATAATATGTTTAAATATAATAAGGAGGGGTTTAAATGAATATTAGACCACTTGGTGACAGAGTTGTTATTAAAAGATTAGAAGCAGAAGAAACTACAAAAAGCGGAATAGTGCTACCAGGCTCAGCACAAGAAAAACCACAAATGGCGGAAGTTGTGGCAGTAGGTCCAGGAATGTATAAAGATGGACAAAAAATTGAAATGGAAGTAAAAGTAGGAGACAAGGTAATCTTCTCAAAATACTCAGGAAACGAAGTTAAATTCGAGGGAGAAGAGTACACTATATTAAAACAAGAAGATATATTAGCAGTAGTTGAATAGTAAACATTAATGTGGTAGAAAAATAAAACAACGTATTAGGAGGGAATTACAATGGCAAAGAGTATTACATTTGGTGAAGAAGCTAGAAGAGCTATGCAAGCTGGTGTTGATAAATTAGCTAACACTGTAAAAGTTACATTAGGACCTAAGGGGAGAAATGTTGTATTAGATAAAAAATTTGGTTCACCACTTATAACAAATGATGGTGTTACTATTGCAAGAGAAATAGAATTAGAAGATCCATACGAAAATATGGGAGCTCAACTTGTTAAAGAAGTTGCTACTAAAACTAATGATGTAGCAGGAGACGGAACTACTACAGCTACACTTCTTGCACAAGCAATCATAAGAGAAGGATTGAAAAATGTAACAGCTGGAGCTAATCCAATTCTTATAAGAAACGGTATAAGAATAGCTGTAGACAAAGCTGTAGAAGAAATAAAGAAAATATCTAAACCTATAGATGGAAAAGAAGACATAGCTAGAGTTGCAGCTATATCAGCAGCTGATGAAGAAATAGGAAAATTAATAGCAGATGCTATGGAAAAAGTAGGCAATGAAGGTGTTATTACTATAGAGGAATCTAAATCAATGCTTACTGAATTAGATGTAGTTGAAGGTATGCAATTTGATAGAGGATATTTAAGCCCATACATGGTAACTGACACAGAAAAAATGGAAGCAGCATTAGATGATGTATATATCTTAATTACAGATAAGAAGATATCAAACATACAAGAAATACTTCCAGTACTTGAGCAAATAGTACAACAAGGTAAAAAATTATTAATAATAGCTGAAGATGTAGAAGGTGAAGCTTTAGCTACATTAGTTGTAAATAAATTAAGAGGAACATTTACTTGTGTTGCTGTAAAAGCACCAGGTTTTGGAGATAGAAGAAAAGAAATGCTTCAAGATATAGCTATACTAACAGGTGGTACAGTTATTTCAGAAGAATTAGGAAGAGATCTAAAAGATGTTACTTTAGATATGCTTGGAACAGCTGAAAGTGTTAAGATAACTAAAGAAAACACTACAGTAGTTAATGGAAGAGGAAATAAAGAAGAAATTCATGAAAGAGTAGCACAAATAAGAAGACAAATAGAAGAAACTACTTCTGACTTTGACAGAGAAAAACTTCAAGAAAGACTTGCAAAACTTGCAGGCGGAGTTGCTGTAATTAAAGTTGGTGCAGCTACTGAAACAGAATTAAAAGAAAGAAAATTAAGAATAGAAGATGCTCTAGCAGCTACAAAAGCAGCTGTAGAAGAAGGTATAGTTCCAGGTGGTGGAACAGCTTATGTTGATGTAATACCAGAAGTGTCTAAATTAGAAGACAAAGTACAAGATATTCAAATTGGTATTAACATTATAAGAAGAGCTCTTGAGGAACCAGTAAGACAAATAGCTACTAACGCTGGAGTTGAAGGTTCAGTAATAATAGAAAAAGTTAAAGAGAGCCAAGCAAACATAGGATTTGATGCTTTAAATGGTGAGTATGTAGATATGATGAAAAAAGGTATAGTTGACCCAACTAAGGTTACTAGATCAGCACTTCAAAATGCCGCTTCAGTAGCATCTACATTCTTAACAACAGAAGCAGCAGTAGCAGATATACCAGAAAAGAATCCAGCACCAGCAATGCCAGGAGCAGGAATGGGCATGGACGGAATGTACTAATAGCATAAATTACAAGTAATTTATGTCTATAGTGTGCTAGAGGGCCAAAACAGTGTGCTAGAGGGTCAGTTGGCTAGTGGGCTAGGTGAGAAAGATTTTCTTCGCTTTGCTCGGGAAAAGCTTTCATAGAATTGTGGTAAAAAATTAACTTGTTTGCATAGTTGAACATAGTTATTGAATATAAAAACTAGAGTCATTCCATCAGGGGGGATGCTCTAGTTTTTATTTTTAGTATTGTAATTGATATTAATATTTCATAAAACATTGCAAATTTGCAATTTTACATGCAAAAAAATAAAAACATGCAATTTTATTTTAATTAGTTGTTGACAAATAGATTATTTTTAAATAGAATGTTAATAATAAGTTTTTAAGAATCGTGTAAAAAAGATAAATACTCGCTCATATATCCCTTGAATATGGTAAGGAGTTTCTACCGGGAGCCGTAAATTCCCGACTATGAGTGATTATGGTAGGCGAAAGCATACTATTTTCACTCGTACCTTTTAAAGTGATGTAGTATGCTTTTTTTTATTATAGGCATATAAAACTATATCATTTTGGCTATTATAAATGTAAGCGTAATTTTATCCGATGACTATCTGCCGTAACACTCCCACTTCTAATAAAGTGGGAGATAACGGCAGCTACGTCCCTGGATAAAGATCTCTAACCTTCAGTTGGAGTAATAACTCCATCTGAAGCTAAGAGCTCTGTTTATGAATTGTTAAATATTATGAGTGAATATAAATTATGAAAGGGTGTGTGCAAAGTGGCAATTATATTAAAGACAGGATATACTTTTGATGACGTTTTATTGATGCCAAACAAATCTGAGGTTTTACCGAAGGAAGTTAGTTTAAACACAAATTTAACAAAAACTATAAAACTAAATATTCCTCTTATGAGTGCAGGTATGGATACTGTTACAGAATCTAAAATGGCTATTGCTATGGCAAGAGAAGGTGGCATAGGAATAATACATAAGAATATGAGCATAGAAAGACAAGCATATGAAGTGGACAGAGTAAAAAGACAGGAAAATGGCGTAATATCTGATCCATTCTCTTTATCACCAGATAATACTATAGAAGATGCCCTATCTTTAATGAGTCAATATAGAATATCAGGAGTGCCTATTACAGTTGACGGAAAACTTCAAGGAATAATAACTAATAGGGACATACTATTTGAAAATGATTATTCTAAAAAAATATCACAAGTTATGACTAAAGAAAATCTTATAACAGCTCCAGAAGGAACTACAGTAGAGGAAGCTAAAGATATACTAAAAAAACATAAGATAGAAAAACTTCCATTAGTAGATGAAGAAAATAATTTAGTGGGACTTATCACTATTAAAGATATAGAAAAAGTTAAAAAATTCCCTAACGCAGCTAAGGATTCTAGAGGAAGACTTTTATGTGGTGCTGCAGTAGGAGTTACTAAAGACATGATGGTTAGAGTAGATGCCCTAGTTAAAGCTAGTGTAGATGTTATAACTTTAGATACAGCTCATGGACATTCTAAGGGAGTTTTAGAGGCAGTAAAAACTATAAAAGCTAAATATCCAGAACTACAAATAATAGCTGGTAATGTGGCTACAGCAGAAGCAGTTAAAGATTTAATAGAAGCTGGAGCAGATTGTATAAAAGTTGGTATAGGACCAGGATCTATATGTACTACAAGAGTAGTAGCTGGAGTAGGAGTTCCTCAACTTACAGCAGTAATGGACTGTGTAGAAGAAGCTAATAAGTACAATGTACCTATAATCGCCGATGGTGGATTAAAATACTCTGGAGACGTGGTTAAAGCCCTTGCAGCAGGAGCTAAAATATGTATGATGGGATCTATGTTTGCAGGTTGTGAAGAATCTCCAGGAGAAACTGAAATATACCAAGGAAGAAGTTATAAGGTTTATAGAGGAATGGGTTCCATGGCAGCAATGCAATGTGGAAGTAAAGATAGATATTTCCAAGAGGATAGCAAGAAGCTAGTTCCAGAAGGAATAGAAGGAAGAGTTCCATATAAAGGATATGTATCTGAAACTATATTCCAAATGCTTGGAGGAATTCGTTCAGGTATGGGATATCTGGGAGCTAAGACTCTAGAAGATTTATATAAAACTGCAAGATTTGTAGTTCAAACATCTTCAGGTTTAAGAGAAAGTCATCCACATGATATTAATATGACAAAAGAAGCACCAAACTATAGTGTAAATAGATAATTGGAGGTCACTTATGAAGAGAGAATTAGTATTAGTTGTAGATTTTGGCGGACAATATAATCAATTAATAGCTAGAAGAGTAAGAGAAAATGGAGTTTATTGTGAAATAATTCCTTATGATTACTCTATAGAAAAGATAAAAGAAAAAGACCCTAAGGGAATAATATTCACAGGTGGACCAAACAGTGTATATGCAGAGGGTGCTCCTAGAGTGGATAAAGAAATATTCCAATTAGCAGTTCCAATACTTGGCATATGCTATGGTGATCAGCTTATGGCTTACAGCTTAGGCGGAGAAGTTACAAGCCCTGACAAGAGAGAATATGGAAAAACAGAATTAGATATAGAAAATGATAATTTATTATTTCAGGGTGTAAAGGAAAAAGATCAATGCTGGATGAGTCACACAGATTATATTTCTAAAACACCTCAAGGCTTCAAAGTTATAGCTACTACAAAAGAATGTCCTTGTGCAGCTATGGCTAATGAAGAAAAAAAATTATATGGAGTACAGTTCCACCCAGAAGTAGAACACACTTTATTTGGAAAACAAATGCTTCATAATTTCTTATTTAACGTTTGTAATTTAAAAGGCGATTGGTCTATGTCTTCTTTTGCAGAAGAACAAATAAGCAAAATAAAAGAAGTAGTTGGAGATAAAAAAGTTATATGTGCTCTTTCTGGTGGCGTAGATTCATCAGTGGCAGCAGTACTTGTGCATAAAGCTATAGGAAAGCAATTAACTTGTATATTTGTAGACCACGGTCTTCTTAGAAAAGACGAGGGAGATCAAGTAGAATCAATATTTAAAAAGCAATTTGACATGAATTTAATTCGTGTAAATGCTCAAGATAGATTCCTAGGAAAACTAAAAGGAGTTTCTGATCCTGAAAAGAAGAGAAAAATAATAGGAGAAGAATTCATAAGAGTATTTGAAGAAGAGGCTAATAAGCTTGGAGAAATAGATTTCCTAGTACAGGGAACTATTTACCCAGACGTAGTAGAAAGTGGAACAAAAACTTCTGCTACAATAAAAAGCCATCACAATGTAGGTGGACTTCCAGAAGATATGCAATTTGAATTAATAGAACCTTTAAGAGAGCTATTTAAAGACGAAGTAAGAGCCGTAGGAGAAGAGTTAGGCATTCCACATAAATTAGTATGGAGACAGCCATTCCCAGGCCCAGGTCTTGCTATAAGAGTTTTAGGAGAGATTACAGAGGATAAACTAGAAATAGTTAGAGAGGCAGATGCAATTTTCAGAGAAGAAATAGCTAATGCTGGTTTAGATGAGGCTATATGGCAATACTTTGCATGCCTTCCAAACATCCAATCCGTTGGAGTTATGGGAGACGAAAGAACTTATTGCCACACTATAGCCCTAAGAGCAGTAACTTCCTCTGATGCTATGACTTCAGACTGGGCTAGAATCCCATATGAAATTTTAGACCTAGTTTCCCGTAGGATAGTTAACGAAGTTAAAGGAGTAAACAGAATTGTTTATGATGTAACTTCAAAACCACCTGCAACGATAGAATGGGAATAACGGAAACCCAGTAAAATCAATACTTAGATGATATAAAAAGTGTTTATGATTTACTTTTAAAATGAGTAAATTGTAAGCACTTTTTTATGTTTTTTGTGCTAAAAAAGAAGGTGTTTTAGAAATGAAGCGTGGAGAAGTCGTAGGCACTCGACAATTCGGGAAAAAACTTAATAATCAAAGAAAAAAATATAGTGAATTATACAATGAATTTGTGCAACAGTTGGAAATAAAAGTCAGAGATGAACAAACTTTAACAAGTTATCATTATCATAGTAAATATTTCACAGAATTTTTAGGAGAAGATATTTATTGTGATGAAATAACATTGACTACCTTAGAGAACTATATTGTTTACATCAAAGAGGTAAAAAAAATAACGAATGGTATAACGATTAATAGTTATCTAAGTAATATTAGTCCAATAATAAAGTTTGGAATGAAAAAAAGGTTATATCCTAGAAGGATTTTTAATTCCATCAGTAAAAGAACAAGAAGTTATAAAAGAAATTTATACACAAGAAGAATTAAATTCTTGTATATTAAAGTTAATTTATAAGGAAGGGATTTAGCTTTTCCTTTTTTTTATTTAAAATAATTTGTTAAATTTAGATTAAAAGCGTATATGTTAATAACAAATGTGTTATAATTTGAATATATATATTATATAAATTAACATATAAGTTAATATTGAATGGAGGGATTATTGTGTCTAGAGTAACTCTTGAAAGAATAGGAGAAAAGCTCAAGGATGCAAGAACAAAGTCTGGTCTTACACAAGCACAAGTTGAGAATTTAATTGGAGTGAATAAGTCCCAATTGTCTTATTTTGAAACTGGTAAGAGAGAGATTAATATTACTCTTTTAGAGAAGTTATCTGTACTATATGGATATAGTTTGAATTACTTTTTGGAAGATTCAGAGTTTAAAGAACCAGATACTGAAATTGCATTTAGAGGAGAAGAATTAAATGATAAGGATCTAGAAGTAATTGCTTGGAGTAAAGCATTTCTAGAAAACTTATGCTTTATGAATCAAATAAGAGGAAGGAAGTGATTGGTAATATGAGTTCGTCTTTAGAGAATATTGCTGTCACTAGAGCAATGAAAAGCCGTAATGAATTAGGTATTGGAAGCATGGATGCAGTAGATATCTTGAAAATTTTAAAGGATAGAGAAAATATATCAATTATTATGACGCCTCTTGATGGAGAAATATCAGGACTTTTTATGAGGAAGAATGATATTGGTATAATAATAATTAACAGTAACCGAAGCTATGGGCATCAGCTTTTTACCGCAGCTCATGAATATTATCACTTAAAGTATGATAAAGGTATGAATTCAAAGTTATGCCCTATTAATAAATATGATGAAGGCTATGAAAATGAAATTGAAGCAAATATTTTTGCATCATATTTTTTGATGCCAGACGATACTCTAAGAATATATATAAATGAGAGAACCGACAATGGTAATAGAAGGTTAAATATAAGAGACTTAATTTATCTGGAAAATTATTTTATGGTAAGTCATTCATTGATGTTATATAGATTAAAATCAATGGGATATATAACTAGAGGAGAAGAGGAAGAATTTAAATATTCAATTATATCTAAAGCTACTAAATTAGGATATGATGCGAAATTATATAAAAACACGGCTGATAGAGGTCTTGTTATATATTCAAATTATGCAGAACTTGCAGAAGAACTATTAGAAGCTAAGCTAATAACTGTAGGTAAGTATGAGGAATTGCTTTTACGTGGGGGATATGAAGAGATACTTTTTGGAGATATAGATGAAGGAGAAAAAGAGGAGCATTATGCAATTTAAGTTGCCAGTAGTATTCGATAATGATTGCATATCCTCTTTTTTATGGATCAAAAGATTAGATATCATTGAGTTTATATTCCCTAAAAGTGAAATTATTATACCTGAGGTTGTACTTGACGAATTGAAAATGTTAGAGTCAAGTGCAAGATTTAATTATGTATACAATGACTTAAAACATAAGATAGATAGTGGAGAATATATATTACAACCCATTAGTGCTTTAAGCACAGAGGCTATTGATTATGCTGAACTCACCCGAATGGATAATCCTCAAGCTATTGGAAAGGGAGAAGCAGCAGCTATAGTATTGGCGAAGTCTTTGGGTGGTACATTGGCAAGCAATAATTTAGCAGATATTTTACCTTATGTTAAAGGTGGGCAACCTCCATATATAATGACTGATACCATTTTGTATAGTTACTATAAGGAAGGAAAGATAACAATTACCGAAGGTAATGCGATATGGAATGATATGAAGCGTAGGAAAAGAAGATTGCCTCCTTATAATTTTGATGAAGTTGTTAAAAGAATGGATTGTAATTCACAAAATCATAATGTTATATAATACTTTTAGAATTATAGAATAAAAAATATGAAGGTACTAGTGATTAATTTAATGCTAGTACATAATTTTAGACTGGAGATATTTATTATGAGAATTGAAGCAACTTTAGAAGAATGGAAAGATTTATATGACATTTCCATAAGGCTTAAGGAAATGAAGCCTTGGGAAGAGTTATGGGATATGGATTTAATAACTATATTACCATATGGAAAAGAAGAACCTTGTATATGTAGTAGTATGGGCAGAGGTGGAGAATGCTATGGAATAGGGGCTTATATAGGTGTTAATGCGATACATAATTTTTTTGTAATGGCAAATAGCCATGATGTTCCATCACATCAATTAATACGTTATCAGAATAATATCATGTGTAATTTTGGTAATAGAGACGAATTAACAAAAAAAGAGCTAAACATAATAAAAGAATTAGGGTTAAAATTTAGAGGAAAAAATAATTGGATATACTTTAGAGTATTTGAAACAGGCTATGCTCCATATATGCCAGACAGAAATCAGGTATTAGAACTTACAGATATTCTAAAGCACTTATATATGGCAATAGAAGCATTGCATAAAGGTCTAAAGATTGATTTTGAGAATGGAAAAACTTTAATGCGTAGATTTGATGAACAAAGTAACTTATGGATAAACTACGAAATGCCTGTATTTATGCCAAAAGTTCAATATCCAGTACCATCATTAGAAGATCAATTACTAATAAAGAGATTAAAAAAGCAATCATCAAATAATTCTATATTAGAATTGGATATAGCATACTTAAACTCAACTATAAATGACAGGAGTTATGATAAACCACTTATTCCAAGATTATGTATTTTAGTAGATAAAAGAAGTGGGATGCTACTATCACAAGTTATGGTAACACCAGAAGATGATGAAGTTAATATTGTATTTGGAACTATAATAAATTATATCCTCGAAAGAGAAAAGCCAAAACAAATAATAGTTAGAGATACTTATATGTTCAGTATTCTACTTGATCTATGCAAACAAGTGGGAATAGATATTATTCAATCAGGGCAATTACAAGCAATAGATGAGTTTGTAGAATCTTTTTATGAATATATGCGATTCTAAAATGATTCTATTAACTTTCAAATACCTAAATCATCTCAAATTTTATTTTCACTGGAATTGTATTTTTTTACACTTACTTAAAGGGATGGTAAGCCCATAGACCGATAGATCGCAAAAATGGCTACACTTTCCCCTACCCAATGAAACCTTAATAAATAATTTCCAATTTTATTTTTATCCGATGACTACCTGCCGTAACACTCCCACTTCTAACAAAGTGGGAGATAACGGCAGCTACGTCCCTAGATAAGGATCTCTAACCTTCAGTTTTGGAGTAAAAACTCCATCTGAAGGTTAGAGGTCTGTTTATTTTAAGTTTTCACGAAAAGTGGGTTATCCCATATTTTAATCCATGGTGAAAATAGATTTTATAGTGAGGACATGATTGATATGGCATTTGAAGTTTTAGTAAATATAAATAGCTTGGTTGAAGAAGCTTTAAATTTAAGTAATAGAGCTAGAAGTTTTATAAGGAAAGTAGAAAATGAATTAAGTATTGATAGTGAATATTATTAGATTAATCATTTTTTAGTGAATTTGCTTGCCTTCAAGAACGAAAATTTTAATTTTTTATCAGAGAGATGCCTGGGCTGTTTTTGATTTAAAAAAAATATTTTTAATGATACAGAAAAAGTCTTGGAAAAATTCCAAGGCTTTTTTTGTGTTACAAATTACATGAATATAGTATAAAAACAAATAAACTATTGTATGGCATCAAATTCAAATAAATAAGTATCGCTAAAATGAAAGTTAATTCCAATAATTGTAAATAATATTATAATATATAATATCATATATATGTTTTTATGGAATGTAATATATTGTAAAATAATATTGGATTTTAAATGAATTTTATACAAATAGAGCACTTATTTTAAATAAAATGTAAAAAAACAATAAATATAGATTGAATTTTCAGAAAAATAGTGATAAACTTTAAAAGAAAAATTAATTTAACATATATGTAATAATATATAAAATATGTTAGAAGAATTTTCGTTTATTCAATTAAAAGGGGGCTTTAAATTGAAAACAAAAAATTATTAGCATTAACTTTAGGAGCAGCAATCGTATTTTCTACAGGGGCTGTAGGTTGCGGTAATAAAGATAAAGTTGGGGACAAAAATGCTGGTTCTAAAGAAGAAAAGATGGACAAGGATCAGTACATGAACTTAAATTTAGGGGCAGAACCAAAATCATTAGATGTGGCTAGATCTAGTGATACTATTTCATCACAGATATTTTCAGAAGTATATGAGGGCTTAACTAGAGTTGAGCAAAATGATGAAGGAAAAGATGTTATAGTGGCAGCTGGGGCAGAAAAATGGGATCACAATGAAGAGGGAACAATGTGGACTTTCCATTTAAGAGATTATAATTGGTCTGATGGTAAAAAGGTTACTGCAAAGGATTTTGAATATTCCATAAAGAGAACATTAGATCCTAATACAGGTTCCAATTATGCATTTCTATTATCACCAATTAAAGGTGCGGATGAATACAATGCAGGTAAAGGTTCAAAAGATGCTGTAGGGGTAAAAGCAGTTGATGACAAGACTTTGGAATTTACCTTAAAACAACCATGTCCATATTTCCTAGATTTAACATACTTTAAATTGTTTTTACCTCAAAGAGAGGATATAGTGACGAAACATGGAGATAAATATGGTACTGAGGGCAATACATTAGAAGTATATTGCGGACCATTTATATTGAAAGAGTGGACGCACAATAATCAAATGATTCTTGAAAAGAATGATAAATATTGGGATAAGGATAAAGTTAAACTTCAAAAGGTTAATTTTAAGATTATAAAAGATGAAAATGCTTCATATAATTCACTTTATACTGGAGCAATAGATACTATGGGAGTATCAAAACCAGAGTGGATTAAGAAGTTTGATGATACAGGGAAATTCGAAAATATAAAAGGATTTTTACCAATAGCTTGGTATATGGGTTTTAACCAAAAGGAAAAATTATTTAGTAATGTAAATGTAAGAAAGGCATTTTCAATTGGATTTACCAGAGAGGATTATGCTGATGTTATAACTCATGGTAGGCATGCAGCAGCTTATGGATGGTGCCCACCTACAGTTCAAATCAATGGTAAAGACTTTAGAGAAACAGTAGGAGAAGAACCAGTTAAAACTATGTCTAAGGAAAATCCAGATGCAAAAGCATTACTTGTTAAGGGTTTAAAAGAACTTGGAATGGATGAAGATCCATCAAAGGTAACTATTACTATACTATTATCAGGAACAGATCAATATTATAGAACATTGGCAGAATATGTACAGCAAATGTATAAAAAGACTTTAGGAGTAAATATAAAGGCAGAATATGTTGAATGGCCAATATTCCAGAAGAAAACGGATGAAATGGAATATCAAATGGCAATAATGGGATGGCAAGGGGACTATAATGATCCTAATACATTCTTTGATATGTGGATGACAGGTTCAGGTATGTCAAGGACAGGATGGTCAAGCAAAAAATATGATGAACTTGTAAAGAAAGCTATGAGCACATTAGATGTAAAAGAAAGAACCGAAGCATACAAAGAAGCAGAAAGAATATTACTAGCTGAAGATGTAGCTATAGCTCCAACAATCTATTCAAGAAGAAATACCTATAGATATAAATATGTTAAAAAATTAATGAGTCCATTATTTGGTAATGGTGTAGAACTTAAATATGCCTATACATCTGGCAGACAGAAATAGGATTAAATAAAATTCAGATAAAGGGAATCAGTTTTTATTTATATATGAACTGATTCCTTTTTTGCGTCTAAATGCACAAAATTAAATTATTAACTTTTATATCCTGTTGAGAATTATGCAGGATATAGTTTTTACCTGTTGAGTCATAGGTACTAATTTTTATATTGCATTGATAATGAAAAGTTAGCGGACGTGAGTTGATACCAGCAAGACATTAGTATTAACTCTTATATTGCCTTGATAATGAAGGAGTTAATCTAATAACACTAAACCTTTAAAAATTTATGAATTGTAAATAAAATATTCACAAAAAATTTTTACTATATATATTGACTAATGGTCATTAAGGAATATAATAGTAAGTGTAATAAATGACTATAAGTCATATATAGCATTTAAAATAATTGTTGGGAGATGATTCATCAGTATTTAAGTTATTTTATGTGAAATTTATTAAAGCAATTATAAGGAGATGACTCATCCATTACACACTTTAATAAAAGATAGAAGTATTACGGTAGAGAGCTATCGGATAAATTTTAAAAGGGAGATGAAATAATGAAAAAGTTTGGGAGGTTTATAGCCAAAAACAGGATTTTAGTAGTAATTATATCTATATTACTTATGTTTCCTGCTCTTTATGGAATGATATCCACAAGGATAAATTATGATTTATTAACTTATTTGCCTCAAAACTTAGATTCCATGAAAGGACAAGAAATATTAGATAAGAAGTACTCAGATGCGGCAACTTCAATGCTAATAATTGAAGACATGGAGCCTAAGGATATAGTAAAGATTAAAGAAAAAGTATCCAAGGTAGAAGGGGTAAATAAAGTAATATGGATAGATGATGTTTTAGATACTACTATCCCAAAGGAAATACTACCAGATGATGCTAGAAAGTCTTTTTATAGTGGTAATTCTACAATGCTTATTATTAAGTTTAATGAATCACCATCTTCAGAAAATACGCAACAAGCTATAAGGGACATAAGAAAATTAACTAATAAACAGTGCTTTTTAAGTGGTATGTCAGCTATAGTTAAGGATACAAAGGATTTAGCAGACAAAGAAACTCCATTTTATGTTTTACTTGCAGTTGTATTTTCGGTAATAGTACTTAGTCTTACCATGAAATCAGTAATTATACCATTTATATTTTTAGCAGCTATAGGATTAGCTATACTTTATAATTTTGGAACTAATATATTCTTTGGACAAATATCTTATGTTACCAAAGCACTAGCAGCGGTATTGCAGCTTGGAGTTACTATGGACTACTCCATATTCTTACTTCACAGATATGATGAAGAAAGAGAAAAACTAGAAGATAAAAATGAAGCCATGGCAGATGCTATAGCAAATACTATAGTTTCTATAACAGGAAGTTCTCTTACAACCATAGCAGGATTTTTAGCACTATGCGTTATGACCTTGGCTTTAGGTAAAGATATAGGAATTGTAATGGCTAAAGGCGTTGTATTAGGTGTAATATCTACAGTTACTGTTTTACCAGCGCTTATATTGATATTTGATAAACCTATTCATAAATTTAGTCATAAGACTGTTTTGCCTGAATTTAACAAGGTGGCTAATTTAGTTACAAAGAAATATAAAGCTTTTATAGCACTATTTCTTTTATTGTTCATACCAGCAGTGTATGGAAATAATCACACAAAAGTTTATTACAACTTAGACGAATCTCTTCCAAAGGACATGGAATCAATAGTTGCTACAAATAAACTTAAGAAAGAATATAATATGACAACCACTCACTTTATATTAGTAAATGATAAATTAGAAGGTTATAAGGTTAAAGAGATGGTAGATAAACTTGAAAAAGTGGATGGTATAGAAAAAGTTCTTTCCTATGATAAGTTTATAGGTTCATCAATACCAGAGAGCTTTATACCAAAGGATATAAGAGATATATTCAAACAAGGTGGATATAATTTAATACTTGCAAATTCAAAATATAAGGCAGCAAGAGATGAAGAAAATGCTCAAATAGATGAAGTTAATAAAATAGTTAAGAGCTACGATAAAGGTGCAATGGTAGCAGGTGAAGGACCACTTACTAAGGATCTAATAGAAATTGCAGATAAGGATTTTAAACATGTAAGTGTGGTTTCTATAGCAGCTATATTTGCCATAATATTAATATTATTTAAGTCTATATCAATCCCTATTTTATTAGTTTCAGCTATAGAATTAGCTATATTTATAAACATGGGAATACCATTCTATACAGGAACTACAATACCATTCATAGCATCTATTGTAATAGGATGTATACAGCTTGGAGCTACAGTAGATTATGCAATATTAATGACTACTAGATTTAGAGAAGAAATAAGGAACGGATATGATAGATTTGAAGCTGCAACAATAACTGTTAAGGGTACGGCAAAATCTATAGTAACCAGTGGACTTACCTTCTTTGCAGCTACAGCAAGTGTTGGAATAGTATCTAATATGGATTTAATAAAAACATTATGTGGAATGATTGCAAGAGGAGCACTTATAAGTATGGGAGTAATATTGTTTATCCTTCCATCAATACTTATAGTTTGTGAGAAATTTATAAACGCTACAACCATAAAGTGGAAAAGTGGTCAACAACAAAAGTTAGATGAAAAAACAGCTTAATTAGAAAGGAAAAGAGGGGATTACATTGAAAAAGAGTATGTCAAAAAAAGTTATAAGTTTAGTTATGGTGGGAACAATACTAAGTTCTAATGCTGTTTATGCAAAGGAATTAATTCAAAAGGATGAATCTGTATATGTAACTTTAGGTGTAGACGGAGAAGTTAAAGAAAAGATAGTAAGTGATTGGCTACACAGAGATGATGCAAAGGGAAGTATAGAAGATAAGACAGTCTTAAAGGATATAAAGAATGTAAAAGGTGAAGAAAAACCTGATATAGATGGAGAAAAACTTACTTGGAATACGGATAAAAAGGATATATTTTATCAAGGAAAAACAGAAAAAGAACTTCCAATAAAAGTTTCTATAAAATATGAATTAGATGGACAGGAAGTTAATCCTAAAGATATAGTAGGTAAATCAGGACAAATAAAAATAAAAGTAAATTATGAAAACAAGTCCTATAAAACTGTAAATATAAAAGGCGAGGAAAGAAAAATATATACTCCATTTACTACTGCCACTATAGTTAATTTACCTATGGATAAGTTTTCAAATGTAAAAGTTAATAGTGGAGAGGTTGTTTCTGATGGAAACAATCAAGCAATAACTTTTATAGCATTACCAGGATTAAAGGAAAGTTTAAGTATAAATAAAGATGTAGAAGACTTAATAGATTTAAAAGATAGCTTAGAGATAACAGCAGAAGTAAAGAATTTTGAAATGGGACCTATTATGATGACAGCAACACCTAAAATCCCAGAGGTTAAGGAATTTAAGGATGCTAAAAATTTCGATGAACTTTTTGAAGGATTAGATAAATTAAAAGATGCCAGCACACAATTAGAAGATGGCAGCTTTAAATTAAAAGATGGAAGTCAGAAGTTAAAAGATGGTCTTAATGAGGCTAATAATAAGGTAAGCGGCGTTAAAGGCATGATGAATAAGGAGCAGGATAAAATTGCCCTTATAAAATCACAAGAAAATGTAGAAAAAGAAAGAAAACTTATAGAAGATGCTTTTTTCGCAAAAGATTTAGGAAAAGTGTTTCAGGATGAAAATGTAGAGCAATTTATTGAAGCGTCATTAGCAGATTATAAAAAATTAGGTATTAAATCTATAATGCAGCTTCCAAGTGTTAAGGAATTGAAGAAAAAAGAAAACTTAAATAATATGACTAAGCTTATGAATGATGCAGATAAATTATCAAATATAGGTATGGGAAAACTTCAACCTTTAATGGGTGTTTTAAAGTACTCAGATAGTTTAGTAGGTTTAGCAAATAAAGCAGCTACACTTTATAATGGAATAGAGCTTAAAAAGATAGATCCACTTATAAATTTAGCTCAAAATAAAGATGTTATTTTAAAAATGGCAAAGGATGCTAATGAGTTAGGAACCTACTTGAAAGCTGAACAGCTAAAACCTATTATGGGACTTGCAAATAATAAAGATAAAGCAAATGGATTAATAAATGCTAGTTCAGAATTGTCTAAAGTAAACTTGGATAATATGAAGCAGTTCTTAGAGGCACAAAATACAGGAGCAATGGAATTTATAAACGCTACTAAGTTTTTAGAAAAAGATAAGGGACAAATATTAATTGCAAAAGTAAAGGAGAATCCATCCTTAACTGATGATGAAAAGACACAATTAATTACAATTATAGGTGCTTCTAGTCAAATGCGTAATGGATTAATTGCTTCAGCTCCAAAACTTGACGAAGCTAAAAAGAATTTAGAAAAATTATCAGGATTACAGGCAAATTTAAAAGAAGTGGCACCATTATTAGCAGCACTTCCAGCTAGCATGGATTATGTAACTTCTACTGTAATGCCAAAAGCTAACGAATTATTCAAGGGAATGAATGGTATTAGTCCATATTTAAAAGGAGTAGAGGGTAGTGTTCAGTACATTGATGCTATAATGCCACAGCTAAAAGGCTTTAAAGGTGAGTTAGACAAAAACAAAGAAGGTATAGAAGCAGCTCAAAAGGCATTAAAGCCTGAAAATTTAAAGTACATTGAAGAATTGAAACCAGTTGTATTATCTATGGAAGCTAATAAGAAAAATATAGCAAACATTAAATCTTTAATAAATGCTAATGGTGGAATGGATGGAACTTTAAATAAAATAAACACTTTAGAAGAGGATATAAATAAAGCTGAACGTATAACCAATAATATAGAAAAAGGTTTAGCTAAAAATAATGTGAAAAACTTATCACAATTAAGTGGTAAAATAAAGAGCATGCAAAGAGATTTAAATGATAGTGAAAAAATATTAGAAGTAATGCAAAGTGCATTGGAACAAAAAAATGTAGAGCAGGCTAGAAGCTTAATAAATGCACTACCACAGCTATCTAATGGAGTACAACAATTGGCAGAGGGCTCTAATCAATTATATGATGGATTAGATACTCTATCATCAGGTATGAAGAAATTTAATGATGAGGGTATAAATAAAATATATTCTGAATTAAAAGGAAAGACAACAGATATAGAAAAGTTAATAGATATAAAGGACAATATAGTGAAGCTATCTGATGAATATGAAAGCTTTACAGGAGTTACAGAAGACATGGAAGGAAAAGTTAAGTTTGTAATGAAAACAGATGAAATAAAACTTCCAGATAAAAAAGAAGAGGTTAAAAAGGAAGACAAAAAAGAAGAAGGTGGATTCATAGCTTGGATAAAGAACTTGTTCCACATTAAATAAAAGCTATGTTAATGATTATCCCACAAAAAGGTACAATGCAGTGGAATTATGAAATTTCTCATCCATGACTTGCATAAGAGCTAGGAGCAATAAATTTAAATAGTTCCGTAGCTTCTTATACAACTCATTACAGAGAAATTTCATAATTCAAGCAATGTAATGCTTTTTGTGGGATAATCATGTCAATATGAAATAAAAATTCATATAAATGCACCAGAAAAAGATTGCTATAAAAAGTAGAGTTATCCGATGACTACCTGCCGTAACACTCCCACTTCTAACAAAGTGGAAGATAACGGCAGCTACGTCCCTGGATAACGATCTCTTAGCTTCAGTTGGAGTAAAAACTCCATCTGAAGGTTATAGATCTGTTTATAAATAAAAGGCTATGCATATAAGGGGATTTATTCCCCAATTCATGCATGGCCTTTTGTTCTATGTGTATTGAATTTTGACTTATGGGAAAAATAATTTAAAAATACATTATACAAAGGTTTACATAGCTTGATTTATTTTTATATATAAACTAAAATTTTTGTATATACAGAGTTTTATAGGAGGTAAAATATGGTAAAGGGATTAAAATTAGACTTAAGTAAAACAAGTTCTTATTTAAAGGAACAGGAAATAATGAATCTTCAGCCAATGGTAACAGCTGCTCACCAAATGCTTCATAAGGGCACAGGAGAGGGAAATGATTTTTTAGGCTGGGTAGAGTTGCCAGTTAACTATGACAAAGATGAATTTCAAAGGATAAAAAAGGCTGCAGATAAAATAAGAAGTAATTCAGAAGCCTTAATAGTTATAGGTATAGGTGGATCATATTTAGGTGCAAGAGCAGCTATAGAAATGTTAAGTCATACATTTAATAATTCATTAGCTAAAGAAAAAAGAAAAAATCCTCTAATATTTTATGTAGGAAATAATATAAGCTCTACATACATGGCAGATTTATTAGAAACAGTAGAAGACATGGACATATCAGTTAATGTAATATCAAAATCAGGTACCACTACAGAACCAGCCATAGCCTTTAGAATATTTAAAGAGCTTTTAGAAAAGAAATATGGAAAAGCCGGAGCTAAAGAAAGAATATTTGCAACTACAGATAAGAAAAAAGGAGCACTTAAAACTTTAGCAGATAATGAAGGTTATGAAACTTTTGTAGTTCCTGATGATGTAGGAGGAAGATTCTCTGTTTTAACAGCAGTGGGACTTTTACCAATAGCGGTAGCTGGAATAGATATAGAAGAGATGCTTAATGGAGCAAGAGATGCAAAAGAAAAATACAGTGATGATGATATAAATAATAATGATTGCTATAAATATGCAGCAGCAAGAAATGCATTATATAACAAAGGAAAAACAGTAGAAATGATGATAAATTACGAGCCATCAGTTCATTATTTTGGTGAGTGGTGGAAACAATTATACGGCGAAAGTGAAGGAAAAGATGGAAAAGGAATATTCCCAGCAGCGGCAGATTTTTCAACAGACCTTCACTCTATGGGACAATACATTCAAGATGGATTAAGAAACCTATTTGAAACTGTTATAAATGTAGAAAGTCCAAGAAAAAATATTCAAATAAAAGCTATTGAAGAAGATTTAGACGGACTAAACTTCCTTGCAGAAAAAGATATGGATTATGTAAATAAGCAAGCATTTAGAGGAACATTACTTGCCCATAATGATGGCGGAGTTCCTAATATAGTTTTAAATGTACCAGAATTAACACCATACTATTTTGGATATATGGTATATTTCTTTGAAAAAGCTTGCGGTATAAGTGGATATTTATTAGGAGTAAATCCATTTAATCAACCAGGTGTTGAAGCATACAAGAAAAATATGTTTGCTCTTCTTGGAAAACCAGGCTACGAAGACATGAAAGAAGAACTTGAGAAAAGACTTTAAATAAGAAAATTGTGACGGAAGTGGCATAGGAAAAATCTGCTTTTAATTCCGTGATAAATGTGAAATTTTGGACTGTGAACAGTACGCCAAGAACTTCTAATATTTGTCCATTTAAAGCCCCTAAAGTTTTCAAACTCACTCGTGCCTCGCTCAGGCAATGAAAACTTCTTAACGGTGCTTTAAATGGACAAATAAAGAAGTTCTAAGGCTAGTTCAATAGTCCTAAATTTCACATTTATCACTCCATTAAAAGCAGATTTTTCAGGTCATGCGTATATCGTCACAGGGAGAAAACAGCCTACTAAAGGATAATTTTTCTTCATTTCATTACGAAAAATTTTAGAATGTAAAAAAGATAGCTAACATAATTTCACGTTGTGAAATTGTGTTAGCTATTTTTGGGACTTAACTTAAATCTTTTATTAGCGGTAGCCAGGTTAAATATATAAATAATAAATATCAGATATCAAATATCAAATATCAATTAATATGGATTTTATTCATTTTCTTTAGAAAATCTTTAATTTATAAAAAGGAAGCGCTCATAATCTTTTTTAGGCGGAGCCGTTCGAAAAGTTATATGATATTTATTAAAATAAAAGACTCATGAAAAACAAAATATAGAATTCAACTTTAAGTGTATATTAAACAATAAAGCAGCAAACACTTTTATGATAATTGCTCCTAAAAGTATGATATAATTGAAAAATAAGTTAATTCATAATTGTTGTATATCGTGGAGTTAGCTACTAATAATAGGGGGTGAAGTTTTGGAGTGGATGATTTGGATTTGTTTTATTTGTATTATACTTTATTCTTCATATCCAGGGAAAATAAAAAAGCTTGAAAGTAAAGTAAAAAAACTTGAAAGAAATCAGAGAGGGGGTTGTGTGATGTCAAATATAATAACTTCACTTATAGGGAAAGAATGTAAAATAAAAACAGAGGAGGCAATACTTTTTAGTGGAAATGTAGAAGTAAATTGTTCAGTGCTAGATGCTGATGATGAATGGATAAAAATTTCTTATATAGATAAAAAGGGATGTGCTAAAATAAGAATTCTAAGAATTGATTCCATATCTAATATTGAGATAATTTCAGAGTAATATTCTTATATTGGGATTCAAAGATTGCTAGTGATTCAATAATAGTAATTTGTAGGGGAGATTTGAATTAGAATGAAGAACTACCATCGATACTGATAAACCTTTTACTGTTATGTATACCCGTGATGAAAAAATTAACAGATTAATGACAGATATATCAAAAATGAATTTACTAAAAAATTTAATGTATAAATACTAATTTATAGGTGGTTGTTATGTGTAAATTAATTATTATTAGAGGAAATTCAGGTAGTGGTAAAACTACGGTGGCAAAAACGTTACAACAAAAATTAGGTCATAATATTATGCTTATTTCACAGGATGTTATTCGCCGAGATATTCTACGTGTACATGATGGTATTGATACAAAAGCATTACCACTTATTAAAGAACTCATTTTATATGGGAAAGATAATTGTGATATTGTTATACTAGAAGGAATTTTAAATTCTAGTTGGTATCAAACATTATTTGAACTTGCAAAGTTTCAATTTAAAGATAAAATATTTGCTTATTACTATGATATTCCTTTTGAAGAAACTATAGTACGTCATAAAACAAAACCAAATTGTAATGAGTTTGGAGAAAATGATATGAAACGATGGTGGAATGAGAAGGATTTTATTGAAATTATTAAAGAAAAGATTTTAACTAAAGATTTAAGTGTAGATGAAACCGTAGATATAATTATAAAAGATATATCAGAGGTATAAAATCCAATTTATCAAGAATGGTTATACATTCTTATATATAAATCCTAATCCTACTTACGTATTTAGACTGGCTATCGCCAATAAAAGATTTTTAAAGCGTTTAAAAGAAAAGGTATAACTATTGCATTAAATGAATCAGTTATATCCTTTCCCCCTTTCCTAGTACCTAGCACCTAGTACCTAGTACCTAGTACCTAGCACCCAGTACCTAGTACCTAATAATTGTCCATTGTCCATTATCCACTGTCAATTATAAAATTGCGTCGCAATTTTTTACTATTGGGTGTATAATAAGTTTAAAAAACGAGGTAATAAATATGAGGATATTAGTAGATGCAGATGCTTGCCCAGGAAGAGATATTATAGAAAGGGCATCTAAAGAAAGCCAAGTGGAAGTAATAATGTTTTGTGATTTAAATCATGTTATTAAGAGTAGCTATAGTAAGGTTGTATATGCGGATAGTGGTTTTCAAAGTGTTGACATGAAATTAGCTAATGAAGCCCAAAAGGGAGATATAGTTGTGACTCAGGACTTTGGAGTGGCAACAATGGCATTATCTAAGAGGGCTTATGCCATTGGACCTAAAGGTTACATATATAATGATGATAACATAGATAAGCTTTTATTTGAGAGACATATTTCATCTAAGGTCAGAAGAGCTGGAGGAAAAACTAGCAATGCTAAAAAGAGAAGTGCCGAAGATGACAAAAGGCTTTATGAAAATTTAAAGTTTTTAATAGAGAAATCACTATCTGCAATAGATTACATCTAATTTATTTATAAAAACTCTAGATACCATTAGGATTATATGATAAAATCATTTTGACAAACTAATACGTTAAAGGAGTAGTATTATGATATTGATGAATTTTTTCGAAATATTAGGTACTATTGCTTTTGCTATTTCGGGAGCGTTATTAGGGGTTCAGAAAAAACTTGATATTTTTGGAGTATCTTTTTTAGCAGTAGTAACAGCTGTGGGTGGAGGAATATTTAGGGACATAATTATAGGCACAATACCTCCAGCAGCCTTTCAAAATCCAAAATACTGCTTAATAAGCATAGCAACTGCGGTAATAACTTTTCAGATGCATAAAGATATGAACAAGCTTAAAAATGTAGTGTTAATATCAGATGCTATTGGGCTTGGTATATTTACTGTGGTAGGTGCTAGTGCAGCATTTTCTCATGGCATAACTGGGGCATTTATAATAGTTTCCACAGGAATGTTTACTGGTATTGGCGGGGGAATACTTAGAGATGTAAGTGTTCAGCATATACCGGTAGTTTTTAGAAAGGAAATATATGCTGTTGCATCTATGATAGGAGCTTTAGCTTTCTATATATGCTATAAGTATATATCTAAAGAAACTTCAATTTATATTGGTTTTACTGTAACATTTATGGTACGAATGATTTCTGTAAAGTATAATTTAAACCTTCCCGTATGTAAGCAAAAGCATGAAGACTTAACGGTAGGTTAGTATTGTTGTAGAGATTAGTTATATATGATGTGGTTTTTTTATGTTTGTTTAAAATAGGGAGTTATTCACAGGATATATGTAATTTACCTTTCATAGTATAAAGTGGTATACTTATTATAAGTATATTTTACTTGATTGGGGGCTTGCATAAATGTCATATGTGATTAAAAAATATATATAATGGACTAGCATATTGACAGTTATTAATTTATTGACGGCTGCTTTAATATGTTGGTTTTGGGGTAAAAGAAATGCGGGGGATTATAGTACTATTTTATTTTGGACATCTGGAGTAATTATGGCATTAGGGGGATTTTCTTTAACTGGTAGTATAGGTGGTAGAAATAATATGGGGCATCAAAAGGCTAGAACTATTGGTACACAGGATCAGCTTAAAAGAGTTAAGGAAGATTTAGATGCCACTGAAAAAGACATGAAATTCATATTGATAGCAGGTGGGACTGGATTAATTGGATTTTTAATTAGTGCATTGATTTTAAAATTTTAAATAATAAAAGTAATCACCTCAGGAAGCGTAATACTGAGGTGATTTTGTATATATAAAAAAGGGGATGAGTACATGCGTATAGGTATTGATTTAGGTGGAACTAGTATTAAAGGCGGTATAGTAGATGAAGATGGTAACATAATATTAGAAAAGAGTCTTAAAACCGTAAAAGGAAAAGATGAAAATGGAGACAGAATTTGCAATGGCATAATAAAAATTATAAGGGAATTGATAGAAGAAAAAAATATTTCCATTAATCAAGTGAATTTGATAGGCATAGGGGTTCCAGGAAATGTAGACTACAAAAATGGCATAGTAGGTAGATGTGTAAATTTGCATTGGGAAAATGTCCATTTAGGTAATATATTAGAAAAGGAATTTGGGGTAAAGGTGCTTATTGACAATGATGCAAATGTAGCTGCTGGCGCCGAGTACTTGTTCGGAAGTACGAAAAAGGCTAATAGCACTCTTTTGGTAACTTTGGGAACTGGTGTAGGAGGTGGAGCTGTATTAAATGGAAAGATATACAGGGGAATAAATGGGGCAGCTATGGAAATAGGCCACACTATTGTTGGAGAAAACTTCTATAATTGCTCCTGTGGAAATAATGGATGTTTAGAAACTTTTACCTCTGCCACAGCCATAATTAAATATGCCATAAAATTAATTGAAGAAGGCCGAAAAACTATTATAACAGATATTGTGAATGGAAATTTGAATGATATAGATGCAAAAATAGTTTTTAATGCTGCCAGAAAAGATGATGTAGTGGCTTTAGAGGTTTTAGATAGATTTGTAAAATATTTAGCTATTGGTATAAATAATGCAATAAGCATTTTGGATGTGGATTCAATTGTAATTGGTGGTGGAGTTTCTGCAGGGTGTGATCTGTTTATGGACAAACTAATAAATGAGATAAATAGGATTAAGTTGTTTAAGGATATACCCTTTTGCACCATAAGAAAAGCCAATTTAGGAAATAGTGCAGGAATTATTGGAGCAGCGATGCTTGATAGGATATAAAAGTTACTATTAATATAGTCTGCAAAGGCTTTACTAATTATAAAATAAGGGCTGTTACATTAAGTAATCTACATATGATATATAGTAATATTTATACTTAGGCAACAGTCCTATTAAATTTATTTCTCATAATATAAAGGTGCATCCTTATAATTTAAAGTGCATTTTTTAGTCTTTTCAAAGCTTTTGAGTTACCATCACTTATAGAAGATGAGAGAATTTCGCACAAAAGTGTTAGACATTATTTTATTATTTAAATTCAGGCATATCTATTTCATCTTTTATGCCTTCTGGATATAGTAAAGCGTTATTGGTTCTTTCCATGATATTATAACCCAGTTTAGAAATTTGAATGTCAATGTTTTTCTTTTTATAGGTATAGTCAGGATTATAGTTTTCAAAATCCTTAATCATAGTATCACTCTCCATATTAATTTATTTACTGAAATTTTATATATAAATTTAAAGTTTTACTTTAGAGGAATAAATGGTTAAAATTTAAAATCAAGGTTGAAATTTTTGTGAAATTTTTTAAGTCATATTTTGAAAAACTCCAAAGGAGTTTTTTTATTATAAATTTTTAATTTTACATTTTTATTTTATAACTGCAAAAGTTCAATTAGTTACATTTTGTATAAACTAATGGTTTATTTAATTATAGTATTATCAATTATAAAAACATTATTCTAAAAGACAACGGGAAAACACTGGACAAAAGGTAATTTTGTTAAAAAAATATACAATGATAGTCCTAATTTTTAAAGGGTTTATGACAAATAAATTGAATATTATAATATAAACTATTAAATTTATTGTTATGAATTATAAGTATATAGTATAATGTATCTATGTACATAATATGGGATAAAATTCTAAATGGTATGTTTAATAATTTAATGTTATTGTGGGGGATTGATTATGAACGAAATTAATATAAAGTGTAGTTTAGAAAGTCCTCAGGATAGACAAAAGGAAATAATTTTTACAGTAGAAGGTGCAGAGGAAGAAAATTTACTTTACAAATTTCTTATAGGCAAAGATGGTGCATGGAAAACTTTAAGAGATTTTAAAAGTGAAAATAAGCTTTTATGGTACCCAGAAGAGGATGGTAAATATATAATAATGGTTCAAGTAAAAAAACAGGATAGCAAAAGTGGTTTTGACTATATAAGCAAGATAGAATATATTATAGGTGAAGATAGGGAAAGACTTATAAGTGGATTATATATAGATAAGGAAGAAGTGAATTTAGGAGATAAAATAACTGTTACTGTTGAAGGAACTAAAATTCCTTTAATGTATAGATATTGGGTAAGGGAAGAAGATAAATGGGAGCTTATAAAGGAGTACTCTCCAGAAAATACACTAAATTGGACTGTGGTAGCACCAGGTATACAACAGATATTAGTGGAGTGCAAAAATTTAGATTCAGATAATAGTTGTGATGATTTTCAAACAGTATCTTTTAATGTAAGGGATATAAGAAAACTTGAAATAACTGATTTTAAGTGTTTAACTAAAAATTTATTAAAAGGAAGAGAAATACTATTTCAAGTAAATGCATCTTATGAGGATAGCAGAATGATTCTTTATAAATTCATAAAGATAGATTCTAATGGGGATGCTCACTGCATTCAAGATTATTCTACCAAGAGAAATGTAGTTTACACTGAAGGAGAGGGCGGAGAATTTAAGCTTTTATGTCTTGCTAAGGATATGTATTCTACAAAGGAATTTGACGATAGGGCTGTTATATTTTACAAGGTTAAGCAATATGAAAAAATTAAACTGCAAGCTTTTACAACGGATTTAAGTTCTCCTCAAATATGCGGCACGGATATAGAATTAAAGGCTATAGCAAAAGGTGGAGAAAACTTATTATACAGGTTTAATATAGAGGGAGCGGAAAATAAAGATTCAGGATATATTGAAAGCAATAAATATATATGGAAGCCGGAAGAAAATGGGGAATATACCATTACACTGTATGTAAAGGATAAATCCTTTGAAGGTGAATATGAAGCTAAGGGAACTTTAGAGTTTAATATAGATGAAATAAATGCAGAGGATGTTAAAATAGAAGAGGTAATTTACGAAAAAAGAACCGCCTATGTAAAGGATCAAGCTATTAATGTACAAGTAGAGGCTTCAGGTGGAATAGAGCTTAAATATAGTTTTGTAGTCAGGAAAAATGGCAGTGAAGTTGAAAAAATAGGCTATGGTAATTGTAATTGGGTTAATTTTACCCCAGAAGAATGTGGAAATTATGAATTGGAATTATTGGTAAAGGATAAATATTCCAAAAGACAGTACGACACCCATGAAATTATTCATATGGAGGTTAGAAACTACTTGCCAGCTAACATAGACTATGTGCTTAAAACTCCTAAAGAATTTTATATGGTTGGAGATGAAATACCTTTTCAAGTAATATCTCAAGAAACGAAAGATACTTTAGTTAAGTATAAATTAAAAATAAATGGTCATCTTGTAGAAGAAACAGATTTTATATATAGTAAAATATACAAAATACTGCCAAGATGTAGTGGTTTATATCAAATAGACATATATGCTAGGAATATTAAAAGCACTGAAGAGTACGACTGTAAAAAATCTGTTAGAGTGTATGTAAATGATTGTTTACCTGTAACCAATACAAAGCTAAAAAGTAATAAGTTATGTTTTAAAGTAAATGAATGTGCAACTTTTTCTGTTACTAGTGAAGGCGGAAAAGATGTTGTTTATGAATTCTATTTGATGGAAAAAGGTGAATGGAAGAGAGTTCAGCACTATAATAAAAAAGAATACTATAGCTTTATTCCTTTCTCCAGTGGAATATACAAAATACTAGTATTGGCAAAGAGCAGATATAAAAATAAGGCCTATGAGGATTATGACATTTTTAAATTTTTAGTTGAAGAGTGTAAAGAGAAAAAATGCATAAATGTAGAATGTAAAAATGTAGAGGATATGAATGAAGAAGAGGGTTCACTTAATTTCCTATAAAGGTATATATAGTTTTATACGATATAAGTTACAAGAGGTGGATTTAATGAGAGTTGAAGATACACAAAACTTATTATTTGTAAAAATGTTCATGGATGGTTTAGGCAGCAAGGTTGGACAGAATTCCCCTGCATTTTCAGTTATGTTGGAAAGCATTACTGAGGCCTTAACTAAAAAAGAAAGTTTTATTTCTCAGGAGAGCAGTGGGGAAATTAAAAATCTTTATAGTTCAGAAGGAAATAGTATATTAAGTAAAGATATACAAAATATATGTAGCAATATAAATAGGGAAATAAGCAATGAGATAAGTAGCGGAATAAGTAAGGAAGAAATACCTTCTAAAATTGAAAGTGCTATAAAAAAGGCTGCTGCTAAATATGGAGTTGAAGAAAGCTTAATAAGAGCAGTTATAAAACAAGAATCCTCATTTAACCCTTTGTCTAAATCCTCTGCAGGTGCTATGGGACTTATGCAGCTTATGCCAGGCACTGCGGCATCTTTAGGTGTTACAAATGCTTATGATATAGATCAAAATGTAGATGGAGGCACAAAATATTTAAAAGGACTGTTGGAGTCCTTTGGAAATTGCAAGGAAATGGCTTTAGCTGCATATAATGCAGGACCTAATGGAGTTAGGCGAAGAGGAGTTACATCTCCAGGAGAAATACATAAATTGCCTAGTGAAACTAGAAATTATGTTACAAAGGTCATGAAATACTACAGAGGAAATCTTTAGAACACTATTGCTATAGGGTTGAATTATAAAGGAATTAATGCTAAAATTTCTTAATATGAATATAGGTTAAAATAGAAGCCATAATACAATTATGACTTTTATTTTTTTCTAAAAAGTAAAGGAGAGATGAATTTGGAAAGATTAGATAAGATCCTATCTAACTTAGGATATGGAACTAGAAAAGAAATAAAATCTCTTATAAAAAATGGTTTTGTTGTAATAGATGGAATTGCTGCAAAGGATAATGCTATGAAAATAGACCCTGAAAAAAGTAAGATTTCTGTCAATGGTGAAGAGATACTTTATAGAAAATACATATACCTTATGATGAATAAACCAGATGGGGTGGTGTCTGCAACCTTCGATAAATATGATGAAACTGTTATAGATTTACTTCATCCAGAATATCAAATTTTTAATCCTTTTCCTGTAGGAAGATTGGATAAGGACACGGTGGGACTACTTATTTTAACTAACGATGGTGAATTAAATCATAAGCTTATATCTCCAAAATACCATGTGGACAAAAAATATTATGCAGAGATAAATAAGCCTTTAGATGAAAAGGATGTGGAGGCTTTTAAAAAGGGTATAGTAATAGATGATGGATACAAGTGCATGCCAGCTAAACTGGAAATAATAAATTCCAGTGAGGATGGTGCGGAATGTCATGTAACCATACAAGAGGGAAAATTTCATCAAGTAAAAAGAATGTTTGAAGCTAGAGATAAAAAAGTTGTATTTTTAAAGAGAATTTCCTTTGGAAGTTTAACTTTAGATAAAAATTTGTCAGAAGGTGACTACAGGGAATTGTCAGAAGAAGAGATAGAGTTATTAAAAAGTTGTAAAAACATTATATAGATTGTGTAAAAAAATGAAGGATTTAATTTAATTTTAAAATTGTTTACAATTAAATCTGCAAACACTATTGATTTTTTGTTTTTATTTTAATATAATAATATTGCAAGGATAAATGAAAAGATAAATAGCCCCCTTTTTATTTATCATCAAAACAGCCCGGCCCCAAGGGCTGTTTTTGTTTTGCAATACAACCTTTAAATGTGCAAATTTTGTGAAACATATATATAAATATAGTAATTAATTTATAAAAATATATAAAATGACAAAAAATTCAAATTCTCTAAGAGGATTTGAATTTTTTATTAATTTAATAGATTAAAGTTGTGCAAAATGGTAAAATATATATATGAATTATTACAGGGAGTGAGTAAGCAATATGAATGGGGAATATATATCTAAATTACAAAATGAAGAAATGGATTTTTTATTCGACGCTATATTAGAGCTGAAAAACAGAGAAGAGTGCTATAGGTTTTTTGAAGATGTATGTACAATTAATGAAATAAAAGCCCTAGCACAAAGAATGCAGGTAGCAAAAATGTTAATGGAGAGAAGGACCTATTTAGATATTGCAGCAACTACAGGGGCAAGTACTGCTACTATAAGCAGGGTAAATAGATCTTTGAACTATGGAAGTAATGGTTACAAATTAGCCTTTGATAAGCTTAATTGGAAACCTTAAAATTAAAAAGATCTAAATAGGAATACCTGTATGTTAGGCACGAGGATATCCAAGATTTTTTAGGATTAAATCGTGCCTTTATTAGTTATTAACTGGACTTTCGCAGCTATAAAATGAAAATATAAAATTTGCAGTTAAGTAATAGTTCTTACCTACTTTACAAATTCTTATTTTACATTATAAATTTTAAATTAATAATGTTTGATATAATATAAATATGTCTATTATAATAATATAAACAAAGTTCTTAGTTTTAGATGGAGTATTACTGTAAGTAGCCATGGAATAAACAAAGTTCTTTTAATTAGGAGGCTTGGTAACAGATGGATTTAAAAAAACTTTTAAATAGAGAACAGTATGAAGCAGCTAGTACTATAGAGGGTCCTCTTTTAATACTTGCAGGGGCTGGTTCTGGAAAAACTAGAGTATTAACTTATAGAATAGCTCATATGATTGAGGATTTAGGCATATATCCTTCTAGCATATTAGCCATAACCTTTACCAACAAAGCTGCAGGAGAAATGAAAGAAAGAATAAAGGCTTTAGTAGGAGATGTGGTTGATAGTATGTGGGTTTCCACATTTCACTCTAGTTGCGTTAGAATTTTGAGAAGAGAGATAGATAAAATAGGCTATAATAAAAATTTCGCCATATATGATACATCAGATCAAAAGGTACTTATGAAAGAATGCATGAAGGAATTGAATATAAATGATAAGGATATAACGGATAGAGAAATTTTGGGCAAAATATCTGATCAAAAGAATAATTTAATTTCCGCTGAACAGTTTAAAATGGAAAATGAAAGAAACTATAAATTAAATAAAATAGCAGATGTATATCTTTTATATCAAAAGAAGTTAAAAAGCAACAATGCCTTAGATTTTGATGATTTGATTTTTAAAACTGTAGAATTGCTAAAAAAACATAAGGATGTTTTGGAATTTTACCAAAGAAAATTTAAATATATAATGGTAGATGAATATCAAGACACCAACAGAGCACAATACGAATTGGTGAAATTACTAGCAGCAGGCCATAGAAATATATGTGTGGTGGGGGATGATGACCAGTGTTTACCAAAGGGCAGTATGGTATCCACTCCTAGGGGAAAAGTGGCTATAGAAAATTTAAAAGAAGGCAGTGAAGTATTATGTGCAGCTGGTAATGGACAGATTCATAAAGGACAAATAGAAAAAATAATGAAGAAGGAATATAATGATATTTTAGTAAAAGTTACAACTAAAAGTGGCAGAGAAATTAAAGCAACTCCAAATCATATAACCTTTTTCAAATTAGACCCTGAAGAGGGAATTTATTATGTTTATTTAATGTATAAAAAGGCATATGGATATAGAATAGGTATAACAAAAGCTTCAAGAAGCAGAAAAGAAGGATACAAATCCACTGGATTAGCCCTTAGGTTAAATGGTGAACAAGGGGATAAAATGTGGATTATAAAGGTATGTAAAGATAAAAAAGAAGCAAGTTATTATGAACAATATTATTCCACAAAATATTCTATACCAACGGTGGTTTTTAACGTTAGAGGACGAAGAATTTCAATGACTCAAGAGCAAATTGATAGAATTTATAAGGAGATAAATACCTATGAAGGAGCAGCAAATTTAATGAGGGATAGCTTTTTATATGAAGAATATCCTCATCATTTTGCCTCTGCTGTAATAAGAGGAAACACTGTTAGAAAGATAGTTAACTTAAATTATTTTTCCGGTAAAAAATCCGAAGAAAAGGGATACCACTCACACAGAATAGCACTTATAACATCTGGAGATGAAGAGAGAGAAAAGGCAGTTAAGGCAGGATTTAATGCTAGAAAAGGAAGCAGAAATACTTGGAGAATAGAGACAGAAAGAAGAATATACGATGAAGCTGAGAAATATGCAAAGAGTATAGCGTGTATAGATGAGCATATGGAAATTGTAAGAAAAGCAAGGCTTACAGAAGAAGGAAGTTATTTGTTTGTTCCTTTTGGAAGTTTAAAAGAAGGAATGAAAATAGTAATAAGGAAAGAAGATAAATTAATTGAGGATACTGTAGAAAAGGTTGAATTTGAAGAATTTAAGGGATATGTATATGATTTAAGTATTCCGGAATTTAGACAGTATATATGTAATGATATAGTGGTGCACAATTGTATTTACCAGTGGAGGGGAGCAGATATAAGGAATATATTAGACTTTGAAAAAGACTATGCTGAGGCTAAAGTGGTAAAACTTGAGCAAAATTATAGATCAAAAGCTAATATATTAAATGCTGCTAATGAAGTCATAAGAAATAATGCCCAAAGAAAGAACAAAGTACTTAGAACAGAAATGGAAGATGGGGATAAAATAAATATATATAGAGCATATTCTGACATAGATGAAGGTATGTTTGTGTGCAAAACCATAAAGAATTTAATGAAAGAAAAAAATAAGAATTTCAAGGATTTTGCCATATTATACAGAACCAATGCTCAATCCCGTATCTTTGAGGATGTATTTATAAAAAATGCAATACCATATAGAATAATAGGCGGATTGAAGTTCTATGATAGAAAAGAAATAAAAGACATATTGGCTTACTTAAAACTTATAAACAACCCTGTGGATGATATAAGCTTAAAGAGAATAATAAATGTACCTAAAAGAGCTATTGGAGATACCACAGTAGAAAAGATACAGCATTTTGCTAATACCATAGAAGATTGCCTTTATAGTGTAATATTAGATGTAGAAAATGTACCAGGATTAAGCGCAAGAAACATCACATCTATAAATAAATTTACAAGCCTTATAAATAGCTTTATAGCTAATAAGGATGAAATGATGGTTTCAGAGCTTATAGAGGAAATAATAGATAAAACAGGGTATTTAGATTCTCTTCTAAAAACCAATACTATAGAAGACAAGGCTAGAATAGAAAACTTAAAGGAATTGGTTTCTGCTGCGGTGGAGTTTGAAAATTCTTCAGAAGATAAAAGTTTATTTGCATTCTTAGAACAAGTAACTTTAGTTTCAGACATTGATAATTTTAATGAGGAAGCAGATTCAGTGGTACTTATGACAGTACACAGTGCTAAGGGACTTGAATTCCCAGTGGTATTTATGGTGGGCATGGAAAATGGAATGTTCCCAGGTATGGCCTCATTAAATGATTTCAATGAAATGGAGGAGTCTAGAAGACTTTGCTATGTTGGAATAACAAGGGCAAAGGAACAACTTTACATGACCTCTGCAGAAAGCAGAAGGGTATTTGGAAGAACTGTATGTTACGAAGAATCTGACTTTATAGCAGAGATACCTTTAAGGCTTAGAGAGAGAGTAAATCTTCAAAATAGCGATCCTAGAGTTATGGCAAGAAGAAGCGTAGATGATTGCATTAGAAATAATCCTCATAGTCTTAGAAATTCTTTTAATCCATTTTCTAACAACTCATTTAAAGAAGAAAGCAATGGATATAATAATAGTAATGCAGGTAAAGAAGCTAGTGAAAGTGAAATAGTAGAAGGAAGAAAAGTTAGACACTCTACTTTTGGAGTAGGCACAGTAGTAAGTAAAAAAGTTACTGATAGCGGAATTAAAATCACTGTGGTATTTGATAACTATGGTATAAAAAATTTAATGTACAATAAATCCATACTAGAAGTACTGTAAGTGGTGTGAGGTGAGAGTTTTTGGATAAAAATATTGAAAAAATAAAAGAGTTAGTGCATGTACTAAATAAACATTCATATGAATATTATGTATTGGATAATCCAACCATATCCGATAAGGAATATGACGAAATTTATGACCAGCTGGTAAAACTTGAAAAAGAAACAGGCTTTATATTGCCCTATTCTCCAACTCAGAGAATAGGGGATGGTATACTATCAGGATTTGAAAAGTATACCCATAGGGCTAAACTTTGGAGTTTAGATAAATCACAAAATATAAATGGCATAATTCAGTGGCATAATAGAAATAAAAAGGCTGTAGAAGAATATAATAGAACTCATGAAGATAAATTGCCGCAACTAAAATATATAGTTACAAAAAAATTCGATGGACTTACGGTAAATTTAACCTATGATGACAATGGAGTATTAGTTAAGGCAGCCACTAGAGGAACAGGAGCTGTAGGAGAAGATGTAACAGCTCAGGTAAAAACTATAAAATCCATACCTCTTAAGATAGATAATGACTCAGTGGTAGAAATACACGGTGAAGCTATAATGACAAAAGAGGCTTTCGAAGAATATAATAAAAATGCCCAGGTTCCTCTTAAAAATTTAAGAAATGGAGCTGCTGGTGCCCTTAGAAATTTAAACTTGAAAGAAACTTCTAAGAGAAATCTTTCAGCCTTTTTCTATGATGTAGGATACAATGAAGGAAAGGCCTTTGAAACCTATAGTGAAATGATGAATTTTACAAAGACAATGGGACTTCCAGTAGATGACTACATAAGAGAATGTGAAACCATAGAGGATATACAAAAGGAAATAGAATATATAGATAAAATCAGGGGAGAATTAAACTACGATATAGATGGAGTAGTTATAGCTATTGACCATATAAAAACTAGAGAAATACTAGGTTATACTGTAAAATTCCCTAAGTGGGCTATAGCATTTAAATTTGAAGCAGAGGAAGCTACTACTACTCTTTTGGATGTAGAATGGAATGTAGGTAGAAGTGGAAGGGTAAGTCCTACGGCAATATTGGAGCCAGTGGATATAGCAGGTGTAACTGTTAAAAGAGCTACATTAAACAATATGGATGACATAGAAAAAAAAGGTGTAAAAAAGGGCTGTAGGGTATTTTTAAGACGTTCTAATGATGTTATACCTGAAATAACTGGTGTAATAGAGGAGAGCTTAGAAGGAGCAGAAGACATAAAGCCGCCAGAAAAATGTCCTTATTGTGGTAGTGAAATTGTAAGAGATGGAGCACATTATTTTTGTGAAAATACCCTTTCTTGTAAGCCACAATTAGTTAAAAGTATAGTTCATTTTGCTTCAAGAGAAGCTATGAATATAGAAGGATTTAGTGAAAAAACAGCAGAGCAACTTTTTGAAAATCTAAACATTAAATCTATAAGCGATCTTTACAATGTAAAAAAAGAGGAACTGTTGACCTTAGAAAGATTTGGTGAGAAAAAAGCTCAAAATTTAATTGACGCAGTGGAAAAAAGTAAGGAACCAGATTTAGCTTCATTCATATACGCACTAGGAATACCTAATGTAGGTAAAAAGACAGCAACAGATTTGGCTAACAGATTTAAAAGCTTTGAAAATTTTAAGAATGCTTCCTTTGAAGAATTAATAGAAATTCAAGACATAGGCGAAACAGTAGCTAAATGTATTGTAGATTTCTTCAAGGACAATATGATAAATAAAAGTGTGGATGAGCTGTTTACAGTAGGAATAACACCGCAATTTGAAGAAGTAAAAATAGAAGAAAATAATTTTAATAATAAAACTGTAGTAGTAACAGGAAGTCTTCAAAAATATAGCAGGACTGAAATAAAAAATAAATTGGAGAGTCTTGGAGCTAAGGTTTCTTCAAGTGTTAGTAAAAAAACAGATTATGTTTTAGTTGGAGAAGCACCGGGATCTAAATATGAAAAGGCAGTAGAACTAGGGATTAAGATTATTACGGAAGAAGATTTTGAAAAATTAGTATAAAGTCACTTAAAAACTCAAAAAAGTATAAAAAAGCGTAATATGAATAAATTACCTTATTTACAAAATGAAAATAAACGGTTATTATAAATTGGACAATATAGTTTCATATATAGTTTCATATATCTTAAAGCTAATTAATAACCCAAAACTTCAGCTTAAGTGGTGGAGAATCTATATTAAGTTAATTAATGAGTAAAATATTTAATGTGGGTTTAGTATAATTTACTTTAATTAAAAGTAATGATGTAAGCGGAGGAAGAAAATGAGGAAGGTAATTGATATTTTAGGGTGGATATGTGTTTTTGTAACAGTGGTAGTTCTTGTAATCACATTGTTGACAACATACCAATTTATTTACCTAAGACATTTTAATACTTACAGGATAATTCAATTGTGTATATTTTTTACGGCAATTACGTGGTCTATTAAGATGTTCATTCAAAAGCCAGATCATTCCAATATAATTTATCCTTTATTGTACATGCTTTTGGCAATGGGAACTATATTTTTTATATATGTTGGAGTGTATTAGTAGTTAATAAGTAATAAGTAATAATTAATAGGTAACAAGTAAGAACTTTTGGAAGAATTCAGCAAGGCTGAATTCTTAGCACAACTAATATTAACTGATATTAATTATTCACAAATTAATTATAAAAAAACTCTTTGAGTTTTATCATTAACTCTTACTTTTTACTTCTTACTTATATGCAATTTTATCCCTAGTCTCGTTGTGTATAAATTGCTAGTTTTATCTAAGATTAAACTAGTGATGTATACTTAAAGGCTGGGGATTTTGTTTATTTTACAAACTATAATTATCATAGAATTTTTGTAGTAAAATAGAAATGTCATGTAGATTAAATTTAGCAGATAAAATTTAAATAATAAGTAGATTAATTATAATTAATACAAAAAAGAAATGAGGGATAATGTGTCAGTTTCAAAAGAAGATGTTGAATATATAGCTAAGCTCTCAAGATTAAGTTTCAATGAAGAGGAAAAAGAGTCTCTTATAAATGATTTAAATAATATTTTAAATTATATGAAACAGTTAAATGAATTAAATACAGATGCTGTAGATATAGTGGTAAATCCTTACTATATGGAAAATAAATTTAGGGAGGATCAGGTTGTGGAATCTATGGAGCTTGAGAAGGTTTTGGAAAATGCGCCAGAAAAGCTAGGGGAATATGTAGTGGTTCCAAAGATAATGGAAGAATAATTTTAAACAAAGGAGGGGAAAAATGGAACTGTATAGGTTAAAAGCCCATGAAATAAAAAAATTAATTGAAGATAAAGAAGTGAAGGCTGAAGAGGTTACAACTGCTTTTTTAAATAGAATAGATAAAGTAGATGAAAAAATAGGAGCGTATCTTTATGTAGCTAGAGAAGAAGCTTTAAAAAGTGCCAAGGAAGTAGATGAAAAGATAGCTATGGGAGAAGACCTAGGACAATTAGCAGGTATACCTATAGCGGTAAAAGATAATATAAGTGTAAGGGGGATGCAAAACACGTGTGCTTCTAAAATGCTAGAAGGATATGTGTCGCCTTATGATGCTTTTGTAACAGAAAAATTAAAGAAAAATAACGCTATAATATTAGGAAAAACAAATATGGATGAATTTGCTATGGGATCTTCTAATGAAAATAGTGCATTTAAAATTGTTAGAAATCCATGGGACTTAACTAAAGTTCCAGGGGGATCCTCTGGTGGTTCAGCAGCCTCAGTAGCAGCCTGTGAAGCAGCTCTTTCTCTTGGAACAGAAACAGGAGGATCAGTAAGACAACCAGCTTCATTTTGTGGAATAGTTGGCTTAAAACCAACCTATGGAAGAATTTCAAGAAATGGAGTAGTAGCCTTTGCCTCTACTCTTGATCAAGTAGGAACCTTTGGAAGAGACGTTAAGGACTGTGCACTTTTAACAGGAACTATAGCAGGAATTGATAAAGGTGATTTTACTACTGTAGATGAAGTGGTACCAGACTACACAAAATTCCTTACAAAGGATGTAAAAGGAACTAGAATAGGAGTGCCTACAGAGTTTCTTCAAGGACTAGATAATAAAATAAGAGCAAAAATAGAAGAAGCTATAGAAGTATTAAAAGAAAATGGAGCTATAGTTGAGGAAATTTCACTTCCATTAGCTAAATATTCCTTAGCAGATTATTATATTATAGCCTGTGCAGAAGCTTCATCAAATCTAGCTAGATTTGATGGCATTAGATATGGACACAGGGCTAAGGACTTTAAAGATTCTGTGGATATATACTTTAAATCTAGAACAGAAGGTTTTGGAGAAGAAGTAAAGAGAAGAATAATGCTTGGAACATATGTGCTTTCAGCAGGATACTACGATGCATACTACAAAAGGGCATTAAAAGTAAGAAAGCTTATAAAAGAAGAATTTGATAAAGTATTTAAAAACTACCATGTAATAATAACACCAACATCACCTACTACAGCATTTAAAATAGGTGAAAAAACAAAGGATGTACTTTCAATGTACTTATCGGATATATACACAGTGCCTGCTAATGTGGCAGGAATACCATCAATATCTGTACCTTGTGGAATGGTGGATGGTATGCCAGTGGGAATGCAGATTATGGGAAATTACTTTCAAGAAGGTAAATTATTCAATTTAGCATATAGCTATGAACAGTCAACAAACTATCATAAGGAAATGCCAAGGTTATAAAGGAAGGTGAAAAACATGGAGTTTGAAGCGGTTATTGGACTAGAAGTTCATGTGGAACTTGCAACAAATACGAAAATATACTGTGGTTGTACTACAGAATTCGGAGGAAAACCTAATACGCATGTTTGCCCTATATGTATGGGGCTTCCAGGTTCACTTCCTCAGCTTAATAAAAAAGTAGTAGAATACGCCATGAAGGCGGGAATTGCATTAAACTGTTCTATAAATAAAATAAATAGAATGGATAGAAAAAACTACTTTTATCCAGACTGCCCTAAAAATTATCAAATAACACAAGATGAAATTCCTCTATGCTACCATGGATATATAGACATAGAATTAGACAATGGAGATAAAAAAAGAATAGAATTAGACAGAATTCATATAGAAGAAGACGCAGGAAAGCTTATACATACAGATGCGGGAACACTTGTGGACTACAATAGAGCTGGAGTGCCACTGGCTGAAATAGTTTCAAAGCCAGATTTAAGAAGTCCTAGGGAAGCTGTATTATATCTTGAAAAATTAAAGAGTATTTTACAAGCTATAGGTGTATCTGATTGTAAAATGGAGCAGGGTTCTTTAAGATGTGATGCCAACATATCTGTAAGGGAAAAAGGCACAGAAAAGCTCGGGGTAAGAACAGAGATAAAGAACATGAACTCTTTTAAGGCTTTAGAAAAAGCCTTAAATTATGAATTTGAAAGACAAACAAATGCAATTGAAAAGGGAGAAAAGCTTGAAGTAGAAACAAGAAGATGGAATGAAACTAAAGGCATAACAGAGGTTATGAGAAGTAAAGAAAATGCTAACGACTATAGATATTTCCCAGAAGGAGATTTAGTTACGATAAATATAGATGATAGTTGGATAGAAAAAGTTAAATCTGAAATACCAGAACTTCCTCATGAAAAAGTGGAGAGATTTTTAGAACAATATGAAATACCTAAATATGATGTAGATGTAATAGTTTTATCCATGAATATGGGTGATTTCTTTGAGGAAGCGGCAAAGGAGAGCGGCGATGCTAAAGCTGCATCCAACTGGATAATGGGTGATATATCAAGACTTATTAATGAAGATTTTTTACAGACCACTGATCTGAAGTTTAATCCAAAACAATTAGGGGAACTTATAAAACTTATAAACGCTAAAACTATATCTAAAGCCATAGGAAAAACAGTATTAGAGGAAATGTACAAAACAGGAAAAAATCCTAAAGAAATAGTAGAAGAAAAGGGATTAGTTCAAAATAGTGACCAGGGAGCTATTTTAGAAATAGTTAAACAGGTTTTAAAAGACAATCCTAAGTCCATAGAAGATTACAAGAAGGGTAAAACTAAGGTTACTGGATTCTTAGTTGGTCAAGTTATGAAAGCCTCAAGAGGAAAGGCAAACCCTGAAATGGTTAATAAATTAGTGAAGGAAGAAATTAAGAAATGATATAGTGTCAAAAGGTATAACTGATTCATTAAATGAAGTGGTTATACTTTTTCTTTTAAGGGCCTAAAAAATCTTTTATTGGCGGTAGCCAGCGAGAATATAGAAATATTAAATATCAAATATTAAATATCAAATATTAAATATCAAATATCAAATATCAAATATCAAATATCAATTAATGTTGAAATTCCTATGGAATTTCTTAAATTAGAATTTGTGGGGGAAGTAAGAATTAAGTAAGAGGTAGAAAGTAAGAAGTAAGAGTTAAGGGAGATTTTCCTCCACTGCGTTACGGAAAATCTTTATTAAATAAAATGTAATATTAAAACAAGCTATAAGGTAAAAAGTAAGAAGTTGAGCACTTAAAAAGTTCTTTTGGCGTAGCCCGCTGATTTATAATAAAATACTTATTATATAAAGTGGTTGGATAATCTACTTTTAGTTAAAGCTTAAAATAAAAATGCAATTTGAAATTATCTATTAAGGTTATTAATGTTTTATGGGGTAAGTGAAAGCATAGCTATTTTTACCACAACTATTATCTTTTACTTATTCACAAATTAATTATAAAAAACTCCTTGAGTTTTACCTCTTACCTACTTCTTACCTTTTCTCTCCTACAAATTAAGATTTTCTGAATAAAATGAAGAAAATCCACATTAATTGATATTTGATATTTGATATTTATTATTTATATATTTAGCCTGGATATGGTCAATAAAAGATTTAATTTAAGCCCAAAAGATAGCTAACACAATTTCACAACGTGAAATTACGTTAGCTATCTTTTTTACATTCTAAAATTTTCCTAATGCAATGAAGAAAAATTATCCTTATAAAATAAAAATCTAATCTTCATTATCTTTTACAAATTTGTGGATGTAAAGGAGCATAAAGAATATACACATATTTGTTTCACTATAAAAAGAAACTTTCTTTTGCTTAAAACATTCTTTCTTTTTATTAAAATCTATGTTTTTAACAAAAATAGGAGCATATTGAGTATTTTCTGGCGTTGATATATTTGGCATTATAAAATATTGTTCTTCTAATAAATCTTCAGATTTAAGTGAGAAATTTTTATATCTCTCCACATCATCTAAATTTGGAGCTTCAGGCCAGCTCAAAATCACACCAGAGTTCACTAATTGATACTTAAATATATTATAAAGCATAGCTTGATAATCTTTAGAATCTTTTAGTGTACACTGTATTAATAGACACATTAAATATAAGACGATGTCAAAGGATGAGAAGGAAATCTTTTTATCATCTGATGAATAATAAAATATACCTAAATTTTCATCATATAATTTTATTAAATCACTAAATATCCTGTCACTTAACTCTTGGAATTTTATAACAGGCATAAAACCATTTATAAAAGTTAAATTTATAAACAAAAGGGATTTATCTTCTATAGGTTTTTTCAGTTCTTCAAAAGTTGTATTTTGATATTTGTTTACTAGTAGATCACATACGTCTAAAAGCAGTAGCTTAGCATTTTCATCCTTAGAATAGTTATAAAATGCATTTAAGCCAAAACAAATCTTATTTAATTCTTCTAGGGATAGAGTATATAAATCCTCCTTAAAATCTAGAAACATGTTTAGTATGTCCAGTGAAAATTTCTTAAAATCCTCACTGTACTTATCGCCATAACAGGAGTATTTATAATATGCAGCCATGAACAAGGCCTGGTCTGAAAACTTGAATTTTTTATTTTTATCCTCAAAAACTATATTTTCAGAAAAGGTTTCTGTAGTATCCAGTTTATCTACAAAAACTCCTTCTGCATTTCTAAGATAGGAGGCATAAAATAAAAGTTGGTTTTTACACATAGACATATACAATTTATAATACATGTATTTGTCTTTACATATAGTTTCAAAAGAATTGTAGTAATCTAGTAATTCAAGAAGAGCTAGAGTCATAAATGCGTTAGAAGTTGAATTTACTTCTTTTTTAAATTTTTCTCCATTCCAAACTAAGTTGCCATATTCATCTATTAACTTAGAATCTGCTTTTTTATATAAGCATAATAGTGGAGAAAATTCTTTAATTATGTTAATATCGTTATTAGAAAAAGAGTTGTCCTTTAAATCTTCTAAAGGAATTGCAATTCCACATTTTGAATTTAAAACTATATGTTTTAATGATTCCTTAGAAAGGTGAAATAGTTCACTTAATATACTATCTTTATTAATACTGCTTATCCTTAAAAAAGGACCAATATATTTCAAAATATATACACCACCTAAAATTAATCCTTATAAGAATATATGTGAGTTGGGGTTAAATATTGCTTGTCTATAGAAAAAAGATTAAATAAATTTAAGGAGTGAGGTACGAAGTGAAAAAATTGGTAGTAGCTAGTAATAATGAACATAAAATAGAAGAAATAAAAAACATACTTTCTAAATTTGATTTAGAGGTTTTATCCTTAAAAGAAGTGGGAATAAATATAGATATAGAAGAAACAGGCACTACATTTATGGAGAATGCTTATATTAAAGCAAGTGAAATATATAAAATAGTAGAAGATGCTATGGTTTTAGCTGATGATTCAGGATTAATGGTAGATGCATTAGGTGGAGCTCCAGGGGTGTATTCAGCACGTTTTGCTGGGGAACATGGAAACTACAAGAAAAACAATGAAAAACTTTTAGAGATGTTAAAGGGTATAAGTTATGAAGATAGAAAAGCAAAATTTGTGTGTGCAATGGTTTTAATATTAGATGAGGAAAGAACTATAAAAGTTCAAGGCGAGGTAAAGGGCGTTATAATAGATAAAGAGTCAGGAGAAAATGGATTTGGCTATGACCCATTATTTTATGTTCCAGAGTATAATATGACTTTTGCTCAAATGGACGGAGGGATAAAGAATAAAATAAGTCATAGAGCTAATGCTCTAAGAGCACTTGAAGATAGCGTAAGAAGTATAATGGAGGAGTAAAGGTGAGAATAGGCATTATAAGTGATACTCATAGAGATTTAACTTGTATAAGTAAATTAGAGGATGTATTTAAAGAAATTGATATGATAATACATTTAGGTGACAATGTCAGAGATGTGGAAGAATTGTCTAGTCATTTTAAATGTCCTTTCATAAATGTAAAAGGAAATTGTGATTTTACGAATAAAGTGCCTGATGAAATAGTAGAAGAAATAGGTGGCAAAAGGTTTCTCATAACCCACGGACATAAATATGATGTTAAATGGGGAATAGATAGATTAAGATATAGAGCATTGGAATTACAAGCAGACATAGTTCTATTTGGACATACTCATTGTTCCATGAATCAATACATAGATAATACTTGGTACGTAAATCCAGGAAGCCCATCTTTGCCTAGGGATTCCAGTAAAACTGTAGGTATTATAAGGATTGAGGGAGAACAGGTAGATGTATCCATAATGGGAATAAACTAAAAAACGCAAAAAAAATTATAAAAAGGTATTGACGAAATAGACAGTATAGTGTAGAATAATCATTGTCGTCGGGAACAAAACATCTGAAAAGAACAAGATGAAGTTCGCGGGACAGTGATTCCGGGGTGTGGCGCAGATGGGAGCGCGCGTGGTTTGGGACCATGAGGTCGCAGGTTCAATCCCTGTCACCCCGACCACAAAACTTGCGGGTGTTGCTCAATGGTAGAGCGCTAGCCTTCCAAGCTAGACACGAGGGTTCGATTCCCTTCACCCGCTCCAGATGTGCGTCTTTAGCTCAGCAGGATAGAGCAACGGCCTTCTAAGCCGTGTGCCAGGGGTTCGACTCCCTTAAGACGCACCAAAAGTGTGCCATTAGCTCAGTTGGTAGAGCACCTGACTCTTAATCAGGGTGCCCAGGGTTCGAATCCCTGATGGCGCACCAATTTATTTTAATATGGTGAATGTAGTTCAGCTGGTAGAGCACCAGATTGTGGCTCTGGGTGTCGTGGGTTCGAGTCCCATCATTCACCCCATATTGGGATATCGCCAAGCGGTAAGGCACCAGACTTTGACTCTGGCATTCGTAGGTTCAAATCCTGCTATCCCAGCCAAAAATGATCTACTAGCTCAGTCGGTAGAGCACATGACTTTTAATCATGGTGTCCGGGGTTCGATTCCCCGGTAGATCACCAAAAGATGCAGGTGTGGCGGAATTGGCAGACGCACTAGACTTAGGATCTAGCGCCAACGGCGTGGGGGTTCGACTCCCTTCACCTGCACCAATAAGCGGAAGTGGCTCAGTTGGTAGAGCGCCACCTTGCCAAGGTGGATGTCGCGGGTTCGAGTCCCGTCTTCCGCTCCAACTAAATATGCGGGTGTTGCTCAATGGTAGAGCGCTAGCCTTCCAAGCTAGACACGAGGGTTCGATTCCCTTCACCCGCTCCAAAATATGCGTCTTTAGCTCAGTTGGATAGAGCAACGGCCTTCTAAGCCGTGTGCCAGGGGTTCGACTCCCTTAAGACGCACCAAAAGTGTGCCATTAGCTCAGTTGGTAGAGCACCTGACTCTTAATCAGGGTGCCCAGGGTTCGAATCCCTGATGGCGCACCAGCTTTTTTTAAAAACTAAATTTCGGGGTGTGGCGCAGATGGGAGCGCGCGTGGTTTGGGACCATGAGGTCGCAGGTTCAATCCCTGTCACCCCGACCACAAAACTTGCGGGTGTTGCTCAATGGTAGAGCGCTAGCCTTCCAAGCTAGACACGAGGGTTCGATTCCCTTCACCCGCTCCAAAATGTGCGTCTTTAGCTCAGTTGGATAGAGCAACGGCCTTCTAAGCCGTGTGCCAGGGGTTCGACTCCCTTAAGACGCACCAATTATTTAATATGGTGAATGTAGTTCAGCTGGTAGAGCACCAGATTGTGGCTCTGGGTGTCGTGGGTTCGAGTCCCATCATTCACCCCATATATTGGGATATCGCCAAGCGGTAAGGCACCAGACTTTGACTCTGGCATTCGTAGGTTCAAATCCTGCTATCCCAGCCAAAAATGATCTACTAGCTCAGTCGGTAGAGCACATGACTTTTAATCATGGTGTCCGGGGTTCGATTCCCCGGTAGATCACCAAAAGATGCAGGTGTGGCGGAATTGGCAGACGCACTAGACTTAGGATCTAGCGCCAACGGCGTGGGGGTTCGACTCCCTTCACCTGCACCAATAAGCGGAAGTGGCTCAGTTGGTAGAGCGCCACCTTGCCAAGGTGGATGTCGCGGGTTCGAGTCCCGTCTTCCGCTCCAACTAAATATGCGGGTGTTGCTCAATGGTAGAGCGCTAGCCTTCCAAGCTAGACACGAGGGTTCGATTCCCTTCACCCGCTCCAAATGCGCCTTTAATTTATTATTAAATTATAAAGGCGCATTATTAATGAATATGATATTTGTTGCGCTCATAGCTCAGTTGGATAGAGTGACAGACTTCGAATCTGGCGGTCGAGGGTTCGACTCCCCCTGAGCGCACCATACATAGGCAAAACGTAGGGCACCTGTATCAAGGCTTTAAGAGATTTAGTAGATTTCTTAAAGCCTTATTTTTTAATGATTTTTTAATGATTTTTCAAAACGTCTGCAAAATGACAACAAAAATAAATAAAAATCTTGCATTAAAAGTAAATTATTGTTATTATATACGTATAATAACGTTATATACGTTAAAAAACTTTTATAAAAAACTTTTATCCGATGACTACCTGCCGTAATACTCCCACTTCTAACAAAGTGGGAGATAACGGTAGCTACGTCCCTGGATAACGATCTCTAACCTTCAGTTGGAGTAAAAACTCCATCTGAAGCTAAGAGTTCTGTTTATATAAAAAAATAGGGAGAAATGGAGAGGGGTATTATGGAATTAAATTTAAAAAAAGAAGAAGTGTTAAGCATTTTAAAGGTTATAAGAAGTGAAAAGGCAGCAGCCAAAGAATATTATGATGAACATAATGAAGAGGACAAAAGGGAAGGGGTAACTTCACCAGAGGAATGGACAAGCATCTATAACTCAATACTTAATCAAGCTCATAAAAATGATGAACTTACTATGATTGAACTTATGAAATAAGCCTTAGGGCTTATTTTTTTAGTTAAATTATACAAATAAATAAGCCGTACAAAATGTACGGCTTAAGTTTCAATTAACAGATTAAACAGAAAGGACTATATCCATAGTTTTATTATAATTTTTAATGTTCTATATTGCAACAATAATTAGTATATTTCATTATTCAAAAAGATGATAGAAAATCATTAATCTATAGACTAAATAAATAAACCTGTAAAATATAATAATGGAATATATAATAATAGAATATATAAAAGAGGAGAAAACATAGGTTCACAGAATATATTATTTAGAGAGAAAGTAGTCTATTGAAGGTGATTCATATGGATAAAAATGATAAGCAGTTATTACAAACAGTTTTAGATGCAGCTTATGATGGTATTGTAGTTGTGGACAAGGAAGGATATATTACCATGATGAACAAAGCCTACAGAGAATTTTTAGGATTAAAAAAAGTTGTAGGCAGACATGTGACTCAGGTAATAGAAAATACTAGACTGCATTTGGTGGCCAAATCTGGAAAAGAGGAAATTGGTGAGCTGCAAGAAATAAAAGGCAGATACATTGTAGCAACTAGATTTCCCATAATAAAAGATGGAGAAATTCAAGGTGCCATAGGTAAAGTATTGTTTAGAAATGTAAAGGAACTTAATGATATATACAATAGAATAAATAAAATGGAAAAAGAGATAAGCAGCTACAAAGGCAAACTAAATTCTTTAAACAATGCAGTATATTATTTTCATGACATAATAGGATCTAGTGGAGTAATAAATGAAACAAAATTACTTTGCAGCAGGGTGGCCAAAACTAATTCAAACGTTTTGCTATCAGGGGAAAGTGGTACAGGAAAAGAACTATTTGCGCATGCTATACATAATGAAAGTAATAGAAAATATGGTCCTTTTGTGAAGGTTAATTGTGCAGCTATTCCTATGGATCTTTTAGAATCGGAGTTGTTTGGTTATGAAAAAGGTGCATTTACAGGGGCAGCCAGAGGGGGGAAAATAGGAAAATTTGAGATGGCTCATGGGGGAAGCATATTTTTAGATGAAATAGGTGATATGCCCTTTCATATGCAGGTGAAGCTTTTAAGAGTGATACAGGAAAAAGAAGTGGAAAGAATAGGAGCATTGGGTCCTAAAAAGGTGGATATAAGGATAATATGTGCCACCAATCAAGATTTAGAAAAGTATGTTAAAGAAGGTAAGTTCAGAGCAGATTTATATTATAGACTTAATGTAGTAAACATAAAGATTCCTTCTCTAAGAGAAAGAGATGGAGATATAGTACAATTAACCGATTTTCTAATTAAAAAAATATGCAATGATTTAAATAAGAGCATAAATGGCATTTCAAATGAAGCACTGGAAAGCTTAAAAAGCTATTATTGGCCTGGGAATGTGAGAGAGCTAGAAAATGCCATAGAAAGGGCTATTAATATTCTAGAAGAAAATCAAATAATAGAATCAAAACATTTGCCTAAAGAAATAACTGGCCATATAGAGGAAAAAATAATTACTTTAGAACAGTGTGTATGGGATTCGGAAAGAAAAGCCATTATAAATGCTTTAAAGGTTTATAAAGGAAATAAGAGTCTTACGGCCAAAGCTCTAGGTATAAGTAGATCTACCTTATATGAAAAAATGGATAAATATAAAATTTTGTAGTATATATTATTTTATAACTGTGAAAGTTGAATTAATTACTTTTAAATTGAAAATTGTAACTAATAAAATTGTATACTAATTTTTATCCGATGACTACCTGCCGTAACACTCCCACTTCTAACAAAGCGGGAGATAACGGCAGCTACGTCCCTGGATAACGATCTCTAACCTTCAGTTGGAGTAAAAACTCCATCTGAAGGTTAGAGATTTGTTTATATATGTAGTATAAATAATACATTAAAAACATTGCTAAAATAAAACTGTACGAATTAAAATACAATTTTATTAAAAAAATAATAAAGTGTATGAAAAATCATACACTTTATAGTCGATATTTGGTTATATAATTGAAATTTTGTAAAAGTATAAGGTTAAAAATATAAAATTGTATTTATCCGATGACTACCTGCCGTAACTCCCACTTCTAACAAAGTGGGAGATAACGGCAGCTACGTCCCTGGATAACGAACTCTAACCTTCAGTTGGAGTAAAGATTCCATCTGAAGGTTAGAGTTCTGTTTATTGATGAATAATTAATGAAGATAGATAGCCCTAGAATCAATATTTATATAAAGGAAAAATTTATAGAAAATTTTAAATATTGTATAAGTGGCATGGATATTGCTCTAAAATTTAGTTATACATAATAAGTTTAATAGACTAAGGGGGTTATGATATGGGGAAGATAAAAAATATAGAAGAAGCATTAAATATGATTAAAGATGGGGATACCATTGCTGTAGAAGGCTTTGTAGGTAGTGGACATCCAGAAGAAATTACATTAGAGTTGGAGAAAAAATTTTTAGCAGAGGGGAATCCTAAAAATTTAACACTTGTTTATTCAGCTGGACAAGGAGATGGAAAAGAAAAAGGGCTTAATCACTTAGGCCATGAGGGATTATTAAAGAGAATAATTGGGGGACATTGGGGATTGGCACCAAAACTACAAAAATTAGTTTTAGAAAATAAAGCAGAAGGCTATAATCTTCCTCAAGGGGTTCTAAGTCATTTGTTTAGGGATATAGCAGCTGGAAAAGTTGGAACTATAACACATGTAGGATTAAAAACTTTTATAGATCCAAGAATACAAGGTGGTAAATTAAATGAATTATCAAAAGAAGATTTAGTACAACTTCTAGACATTAACGGAAAAGAATATTTATTATATAAATCTTTCCCTATAGATGTAGCTTTAATAAGGGCAACCTATGCTGATGAAAATGGAAATGCAACCTTAGAGAAAGAGGTAGCTCCATTAGAAAGCCTTGCCATGGCTCAAGCGGCTAAGAATAGTGGGGGATTGGTAATTTTACAGGTAGAAAAAGTAGTTAAAAATGGTACACTAGATCCTAGATTTGTTAAGATACCAGGTATGCTAGTAGATGCTATAGTAATTTCTTCACCAGAAAATCACATGCAAACCTTTGGTGAACAATACAATCCAGCCTATTCAGGAGAAGTTAAAGTTCCAATGGAAGCATTGCCAAAAATGGACTTAGATGAAAGAAAGGTTATATGTAGAAGGGCAGCCAAGGAATTAGAGTCAGGCACTGCCATAAACCTTGGTATAGGAATGCCAGAGGGGATTGCTATGGTAGCTAATGAAGAAGGCATAGGAGGGCTTAATTTAACCGTAGAAGCAGGTCCTATAGGAGGAATACCTGCAGCAGGACTTAGCTTTGGAGCCTCAACTAATGCAGACTGTATAGTAGATCAACCTTCACAATTTGATTTCTATGATGGTGGTGGATTAGACGCAGCATTTTTAGGACTTGCTCAATGTGATGAAAAGGGTGATATAAATGTTAGTAAGTTCCACACAAAAATTGCAGGATGTGGAGGATTTATAAACATAACTCAAAATTCTAAAAAGGTTATATATTGTGGAACCTTCACTACTAGAGGATTAAAGGAAAAAGTAGAAGATGGAAAGTTAACTATTCTAAATGAAGGATCTGTTAAAAAGTTTGTAAACAAAGTTGAGCAAATTACGTTTAGTGCAGAGTATGCTTTAGACACTGATCAATACGTATTGTATATAACAGAAAGAGCTGTATTTAAACTTCAAAAAGAAGGATTAGTATTAATAGAAATAGCACCAGGAGTAGACCTTCAAAAGGATATACTAGATCAAATGGACTTCAAACCAATAATATCACCAGATCTTAAACTTATGGACGAAAAACTTTTTAAATAATATTTTTATTATTTGCAAAAGTATTTAAATGTTATAGAAGAATTTTAAGAGGTGAATTTCATCTTTCGTACTATGTATTTGTTACTGTAGAAAACCACTTTTAATTTACAAATAATAAGAGACTGGTTTATATAATTTTTATTTATTGTATTTAGACTGCTATTGCTAATAAAAGG
>NZ_CABDWS010000010.1 GCF_901447495.1 Haloimpatiens lingqiaonensis | reverse complement strand
TAATGGAAACATCTAATCAATGGGAGGTGGAATCTATGGTATATAGTATACAGAAAGTAATTGATGGCGTGGAAAAGAAAGGTATTAAAAAGGGCATAGAGCAGGGTATAGAAAGGGGCATGGAAAAAGGAATAGAAAAAGGTAAGCTGGAAGTGGCAAAAAATATGCTGAAATTAGGAATTGATATAGAAGTTATAGAAAAAGCTACAGGATTAGATAGTAAGGAAATAGAAAAAATTAAAGAAACGCTATAAATATATGTTGTGAAGTAAGTGCCGTAGGAAAAATCTGATTTTAATTCCGTGATAAATGTGAAATTTTGGACTTGAACAATACGCCAAGAACTTCTAATATTTGTCCATTTTAAGCCCCTAAAGTTTTCAAACTCACTCGTTCCTCGCTCAAGCAATGAAAACTTCTTAACGGTGCTTTAAATGGACAAATAAAGAAGTTCTAAGGCTAGTTCAATAGTCCTAAATTTCACATTTATCACTCCATTAAAATCAGATTTTTCAGTTACAGAGTACTTACTTTGTGGGGGAAGAGAACCTACTAAAGGAGGATTTTCCTCCACTGCGTTACGGAAAATCTTTAATTGAATATAAGGAATGCTATAGTGGGAAAAGGTATAATTGATTCATTAAATGAAGTGGTTATACCTTTTCTTTTAAGGGCTTAAAAAATCTTTTATTGGCGGTAGCCAGCGAAAATATAGAGATATTAAATATCAAATATCAATTAATGTTGAAATTCCTATGGAATTTCTTAAATTAGAATTTGTGGAAGAAGTAAGAATTAAGTAAGATGTAATAGTAAAACAAGCCAATAGGTAAAAAATCAGAAGTTGAGCACTTAAAAAATTTTTTTGGCGTAGCCAGCTGATTTATAATAAAATACTTATTATAGAAAATGCTTGGAATAATCTACTTTTAGTTAAAGCTTAAAATAAAAATGCAATTTTAAACTATTTATTTAGGTTTTATGGTTTAAGTGAAAGTATAACTCTTTTTGTGACCTATCGGTCTGCGGACTTATCAATCCTTTAAGCAAGAGTTCTTAAAGAAATTCAGCAAATATGAATTTTCACCACAACTAATGCTTGTTACTTACAAATTAATTATAAAAAAACTCCTTGAGTTTTATCCTTAACTCTTACTTCTTACTTTTTACCTTTTTTCTTATACAAACTAAGATTTATACAAACAATTGCCTTACGGCAAAATGAATCTAATTCTAATTACTATTTTATTTTAATAAGTATCATATAACTTTTCGAAAGGCTCCGCCTAAAAGATTATAAGCGCTTTTTTATTTATAAATTAAAGATTTTCTGAAATAAAATGAAGAAAATCCACATTATTTGATATTTGATATCTGATATTTATATATTTAGTCTAGCCCTCTGGTCCTCTAGCACACTAGCCCACTGAAACATCCTTTAGTAGGCTATTTTCTCCCCGTGACCATATATGCATGAACTGAAAAATCTGATTTTAAGGGAACAATAAATATATTTATTGTGGACTTAAAATCAGATTTTTCCTATGCATTTACTTCACAATTTTCTTAATTCATGTATTTTTTTTTGTTTTATACACAAAATAATATCATTAGAAAAGACAAAAGGGGTGTCCTAATGGTGAAGAAAGAAGTTATAAGCAGAATGATAATTTGTTTTATATGCATTACACTTACATATGCAGTAGGAGAAATATATATAAAAGATTATAAGGAGACTGTTGAAACTCAGACATATTATTATGGAGCTAAAGCAGACATAATATATAAAGTTCAGTATAACTTGAAAAAGTGGGGATACTATAAAGGAGAAATAGATGGAATTTATGGTTACCAAACTTTTCAGGCAATAAAAGCTTTTCAAGCTAAAAATGGACTTAAAGTAGATGGGGTAATAGGAAGTAGAACTTTAGGTGCTTTGGGATTAAGCACTGGAACAACAAATACCTCAACTAGATACTCTTCTAATAATTCAGATGTAAATTTATTAGCTAGATTAATAAATGGAGAAGCTAGAGGAGAGCCTTATGAGGGACAGGTAGCAGTAGGTGCAGTGGTTTTAAATAGAGTAAGGGATTCTAGATTTCCATCTAGTGTAGCAGGAGTTATATATCAGCCAGGTGCATTTACGGCTATAGTTGATGGTCAAATAAATGCAAAAATAGAAGAATCATCTATAAAAGCTGCAAGAGATGCACTTAATGGATGGGATCCTTCAGGAGGAGCCATGTATTACTTTAATCCAGCTAAGGCTACAAGCAAATGGATATGGTCAAGACCATTAATTAAAATCATTGGAAAACATAGATTTTGTAAATAATAAATTTAAAGGGGCTTTGTATAATTATAAAGCCCCTTTTTCAATAGCCATCTAAACAATAGACTTTTAAAGAATTTCCATCTATAATATATTTGTATAAGAGATAATAAAATAACATAAGATTAATTGAAGTGAAGGGTGGAAATGAAATGATATCTGGATTTATGGTAAAATTTATAAATATGTTGCCTGATAAATTATTGATATGCTTATCAAAAAAAATATTAAATAACTATATAGATAAATATGCTAATATAAAATTACAGGGTGAAGAAAATATAAGCAAGATAAAGGGGCCTGTTTTGTTTGTTAGTAATCATTTGAGTAACTCAGATGGATTAGTGCTTAATAAAATTTTAAAGGAAAAAGATCCTACATTTGTAGCAGGAATAAAGTTAAGTGAAAATAAACTTACTAGATTGGGAATACATGTAGTTAAAACCATACCTATAAAACCTAATAGCGCAGATAAAGATGCTATATCTAATGTGGTAAAGACTTTAAAAGATGGACAAAATGTACTTATATTTCCAGAGGGTACTAGAAGTAGAACTGGGGCAATGATAGAAGGTAAAAAAGGTACATTTTTAATAGCTAAAATGGCTAAAGTTCCAATAGTTCCTATAGGAATATGGGGTACGGAAAAGCTTTTGCCTATAGATAAAGAGGATATGGGCAATGAAAAATTTCAGCATGCAGATGTTTATGTAAATATTGGGGAGCAAATAGAGCTTCCTAAAATTAATAAGGATGAGGATAAAAAAGAATATAGGGAAAGAGCTATGAATTACATAATGACAAGCATAGCTAAGTTAATACCAGAGGAATATAGAGGAGAATATAAAATAGAGGGCTAGTGTGCTGAGGGCTATTTGAATGAGGTGTTTACAATGGATAGGGAAAGTATTTCTAAGGTTTTAGATATATTAAGTAAAACATATGCGGGAGCAAAATGTGCATTGAATTTTAAATCTCCGTATCAGCTTCTTATTTCTACTATATTATCTGCTCAATGTACAGATGAGAGAGTTAATAAGGTGACGGCTAAATTATTTAAGGAATATGGAACTCCGGAAAGGATCATAACATTAACTGAAGAAGAACTGGGAGAAAAGATAAAATCCTGTGGACTTTATAAGAATAAGAGTAAAAATATATTAGGAGCCACAAAGGATATAATAGAGAAATTTAGTGGACAGGTACCTAACACCATGGAGGAACTTATAAGTCTTGCAGGAGTTGGAAGGAAAACTGCCAATGTGGTTTTAAGCAATGCCTTTGGCATACCGGCTATAGCTGTGGATACTCATGTGTTTAGAGTGTCCAATAGAATTGGTATTGGAAAAGGTAAGAATGTGGATCAAGTGGAAAAAGAACTTATGAAAAATATACCTAGAGAAATGTGGAGTGATGCACATCACTATATAATATGGCATGGCAGAAAGGTATGTAAAGCCAGGAAACCGCAATGTGAAAATTGTGCCATAAGTTTTTATTGTGAGTTTTATAAAGATAATCTATAACATGATTGTACTACAAGGGCGTTAAATTACTTGAATTATGAAATTTCTCCGGAATGACTTGCATAAAAAGCAAAGGAACTATTTAAATTTAATTTTAGAAATTCTTCTTTTAGACAGATAAAATTATCGTAAGCCTGGCAAGGACGCCAGGCTAGCGAACCTGAGGCAGGACGCTGAATGTGAGCGTTAGATAATTTTATATGGCTAAAAGATTAGAATTTCTTAAATCAAATTTATTGTTCCGAGCTTTTATGTAAGTCATGGAGGAGAAATTTTATAATTCCACTACAGTGTAATTTAATGCTTATCTTCTTTAAAAAAATCTAGCATATAAATAAAATGAATTATAAAACACCATTTAGATATTAAGAAATTAAATCTAAATGGTGTTTTTTTACATAATCACTTGTAAAAAAATGGAACAAAACTTATAATATATAATACAAGCTATATGGAAAAAAATAGAACTTAAAACATATAAATAAAATACAAAATACAGAATGAAATTTTTTACATAAAGTTTATCCGATGACTACCTGCCGTAACACTCCCACTTCTAACAAAGTGGGAGATAACGGCAGCTACGTCTCTGGATAACGATCTCTAACCTTCAGTTGGAGTTAAAACTCCATCTGAAGCTAAGAGTTCTGTTTATAAGATGGGAGGAAGGTAAAATGAGAAAAAGTAGAATTAAGAGAAGAAGAAAGGAAAAAACTCATATAATATTAAAAAATATAATTATGGCAGTAATTGTAATAATAATAAGTTTAATTAGTTACTATAATACATTTTATTCTAAGGGAAAATCCTTATGGATTATTCAATTAGATAGGAATAAATCTAGTGGATACATTAGAATATATAAAGAGAATATAAAAAATTATGGCGAAAAGTTAATTAATGTTATGAACTATAATTTAAAACATTAGAAAAGTATTGATTTAAAAGAAGGAATTTACAAAAAAAATGTGGAATATAAAGGTATATATTAAATATATAATGTATAAAAACATTATATTTGGGGGTAAGCAAAATGATGGGGGATTTTTATAGAAGGGAAGAAATGCAACCATGTGGAGTTATTAACCAAAACACTGAAGACTCAATAAAATTTAAGTTACTAACTGAAATAGATTCTGTAATTACATTTATATATGCCGAAGATAAATGTATTTATATGAATGCTATTGCAGAGGAATATACAGGATACTCTAAAGAAGAGCTTAGTAATATGCAATTTAGTCATTTGTTTCACAAGGATTATAGAGAAAAATTATTTCATAAGGAATTGAATAGCCAGGGCAGTAAATCACATTGGACTAGTGATTTTAAGCTTATAACCAAATGTGGTGAGGAGAGATGGATTCAATTTAGTAGTGAAAAAGTAAGTATGGAAGGAAAAGAATTTAATTTGGGTTTTGCCTTTGACATTACTCAAAGAAAAAGAGTAGAACAGCAGCTGGAAGAAAGTAAGAATAGATACAGAAGTCTTTTGAAATTTATGCCAGATGGTGTAATAGTTCATGACAATGGAATAGTTAAATATTGCAATGATTATTTTGCTAAATTAATTGGATATGATTCACCTAAGGATATATTGGGTAAAAATATACGTAGCCTAGTTAATGTTCATGAAAAGTATATATCCATAAATCAACAGAGGCTAGATAGGGTAAAAAGGGAAGGGGTAATACCCTCAACAGAAGCGAAATTTATAAGAAAGATTGATAATAAAATTATAGATGTAGAAATTACCTGCACCTTAGTTCCTTTTGAAGAAGAAGTTTCTGTTATGGAAATAGTAAGAGATATATCAGAAAAGAATAGGATAGAGGAATTAAAAGAAAAAGTTAAGATAAAAACTGCTCAATTAAAGCAGCGTAAAGAATATGATAGAATAAGAAATGAATTTTTTGCTAATATTTCTCATGAGTTAAAAACTCCTGTAAATGTAATATTTTCTGCTATTCAAGTTATGGAGTTATATAAAAATGAACAAAATATATCAAAGTCTCATAAGCTTAATAACAAATACCTAAGTATAATGAAACAAAATTGTTATAGATTAATTAGAATAGTTAATAATCTTATAGACATTACAAAAATAAGCACGGGATTTTATGAAATACATAAATGCAATTGTAATGTGGTGAATTTAGTGGAGGATATATCCTTATCTGTAAGGGAATATATAGAGAAGAATGGCATAAAATTGACCTTTGATACTGATGTAGAAGAAAAGATTATTGCTTGCGATCCAGATAAAATAGAGAGAATAATGTTAAATTTATTATCTAATGCTATTAAATTTACTAAAACAGGTGGAAATATTTATGTCAATGTATATGACAAAGGTGAGTATGTGAATATAGTAGTGAAGGATACAGGTATAGGAATACCGAAAGAAAAACAAAAGGATGTATTTAGCAGATTTATTCAAGTGGATAAATCTTTATCTAGGAATAGAGAGGGCAGTGGTATAGGGCTTTCATTGGTAGAATCTTTAGTAAAAATGCATGATGGAGAGATTTTTTTAACTAGTGAAGAAAATGAGGGTACAGAATTTACAATAAAACTTCCAGTAAAATTAGTAGAGGAAAACTGTAAATGTTATGAAGAAAATTCTATAAAAAATTATAATAATATTGAAAGAATCAATATAGAATTTTCAGACATATACAGTAACAACAATAATTAATTTGTAAGTAAGAGTAAGAGTAAGAAGTAAGGTAGGAAGTAAGAGTTGTTAAGTTGAATTGTAGCGAGAATATTTTAAATTTTATCCAGAGACGTACCTGCCGTAACACTCCCACTTCTAACAAAGTGGGAGATAACGGCAGCTACGTCCCTGGATAACAATCTCTAACCTTCAGTTGGAGTAAAAACTCCATCTGAAGCTAACAGCTCTGTTTATGTTAAGACATATCTATATCACATAATAGCTGGATTTTTCTCATAAATATATTATAATAGATATATTAATATTTAAAATTAAGAATAGAGTATTTGGAGGTAGATATTATGAATAAAACTTTAAAAACTGTATTAATAGTTTTAGCAGTAATTTTAGTAATAACATTGCCATTGATTGGAACATATAATAAGATGGTATCTTTAGAACAAAAGGTAGAACAAAGTCAAAGTGAAATAGAAAAGCAGCTTCAAAGAAGAATGGATTTAATACCTAACCTTGTGGAAACGGTTAAGGGCTATGCTACACAAGAAAAGGAGATATTTACTGATATAGCTGAGGCTAGATCAAAATTGGCAGGAGCAGGAAACATGCAAGAAAAAGCCAATGCAGATGGGCAATTATCTTCGGCATTATCTAGATTGCTAGTAGTAGTTGAAAAATATCCAGAATTAAAGTCAAACGAAAACTTTAGAGATTTAATGACATCTTTAGAAGGAACAGAAAACAGAATAACCATAGCTAGAGGGGATTACAATGACAGTGTAAATAAATACAATGTAGCCATAAGAAAATTCCCTAGTTCTATAGTTGCAGGTATTTTTAGATTTGAGAAAAAGGAATACTACAAGGCTTCAAATGGAGCAAAAGAAGTTCCAAAAGTAGACTTTTCTAATGTAAATGGAAAGTAATGTTAGCTTAAAATTAAGAATTTAAAGTTTAAAATTAACTATTTAAAATATTTTAGGAATTGGATATTAGATATTTGCAAATGATGTTTTATAAAGGTAATTGTAACTATATAAAAGTGAGTTTTATCATATTATAATTAAAATAATTAAATGGGATGTATGATTATGAAAAAGTTGAAAAATAAATTTTTATTTAGATTATTAGGTGTTTTTTTACTAAGTTTTTTATGTTTTCAACAGGTATATGCGGTTGATTATCCAAAGCCTACAGAATATAAGTATGTGAATGACTATGCAAATATAATTAAAAAAGAGGAATTGGAAACTATAGTTTCTATAGGAAAAGAGTTGGAGGATAAAACCGGTGCACAGGCGGTAATAGTTACTATAAAATCCTTAGAAGACAATGACTTAGATGACTATGCTAACAAGCTTTTTCGAAAGTGGGGCATAGGACAGGAAGGTAAAAACAATGGATTGTTAATATTAATAGCTAAAGATGATAGAAAATGGAAAGTGGAAGTAGGTACAGGCCTAGAGGGTGCTGTTACGGATATACAATCTAGAAGAATAGTGGATGAGTATTTTACACCAGAAGCTAAAAAGGGTAATTATGGAAAAGGTTTAAAGTATAGTTATTCTGCTCTAGCAGATAAAATAGCCAAGGAGTACAATGTAAGTTTAGATAAAAATAAAAAAATTACTTTGCCCGGGAAAAAATCATCAAGCAGCAGCTCCAAAAGCGGAAATAAATTTATAAGTATAATAGTTATATTAATAATACTAGATATTTTTGCAAATAAGGGAAGAGTTCTAGGCAAGTTAATTGAATTTATGTTTTGGGATGCTATTTTCAATGGAAGAGGAAGAAGAAAATTTTATGATGACGATGATGATGACCACTTTGGCGGCTTTGGAGGTTTTGGTGGAGGAGGCTCTGGTGGCAGTTCCGGCGGCTTTGGAGGATTTGGCGGGGGAAGTTCTTCCGGTGGAGGTTCTTCAGGTAGCTGGTAATTTGAAAAAAAAATTAGGAGAGGTTATATGGATGTATATGATTTAAGTAATACTCAATGGAACAAGAAAAGTTATGAAGAATTTAAGGAGTTTTTATATTCAATAAGGGATGAAGAATATAAAAAGTTTAGCGAGAGGATTATTCCTAACTTAGGAAAAGCTATAGGTATTAGAATGCCTGAATTAAAGAAAATAAGTAAAAGTCTTTTTAAAAACAAGGATATAATGAGTTTTTATAATTTTCTAGAAGAGGGAGATACCTATGAAGAAAAAATAATTCAAGGAATACTGCTTCCTAACTTACCCTATGAGGATACTAAAGAAATATTTAATAATATAGATTTATACATTCTAAGAATTCATAATTGGGCTTTGTGTGATAGTTTTGTAGCTAGTTTGAAAAAAGTTGTCAATAAAAATAAAGAGAGCTTTTTTATAAGAACTAAAAAATATATACGAAGCACTAATCCTTGGGAGATTAGATTTGGATTAGTTTTACTTAACAATTATTTTACTGATGAAAAACATATAGAAGATATATTCCTTATGATAAAATATGTAGACAATAAGGAGTATTATGTAACTATGGGAATGGCATGGCTTATAAGCACCTGTTATTTTGTAGATAATGTTTTGACTATAGAATTTATAAATAGTGATAAAATTTCTAAGGAAGTTAGAAATAAGTCTATACAAAAGATACTAGAATCCAAGAGGCTGAGCCAAGAGGAACGAGAGCACATAAAAAGTATTAGAAAAAATAATAAGAATTTACAAATATAAAATTATTTTATTATAAAATTATTTAAAATTTAAAATTGGAATTTGTGGAGGAAGCACGAAGTGACAATGGACAATTGACAAGTGACAATGGACAATTAAGTAAGAAGTAAGAGTGAAAAGATTAGGTACTAGGTACTGGTTACTAGGTACTAGGAAAGGATGATTTCCCTCCACTATGTTACGGGAAATATTTAATTGAATAAATAAGGTAGTGAGAAAAGGTATAACTGATTCATCAAATGGAGTAGTTATACCTTTTCTTTTAAGGGCTTAAAAATTTTTTTATTGGCGATAGCCAGAGAAAATATAGAAATATTAAATATCAAATATCAAATAATGTTGAAATTCCTATGGAATTTCTTAAATTTATATTTTCTTAAAACTCCCTCAGGAGTTTTATCCTCATCCCCTAGTACTTAGCACCTAGCACCTAAATAAACTTCCCGATTACTTATATATATATAAATTAGAATTTATGTGCGAAAGTTCAGTTAATTATTATGAATAGCTAGAAATATCCTGATTAAAATGGTAATAAAGGAGTGAAATTACAATATACTTAAATAGAAAAATATATTAACATTATTGTTTTTTGTAGTATAATGATTTAGGACATGTAAAGGAGAGAAGTAAGATGCGAAAAACAGGTAAAAAATTAGTCGTTATTTTTATAGCTATAATAATGCTTTTTTTAATAGGATTTGCTAGCTATGTCTATTTTAAAGTAAAAAAATATGAGGGAGTTATATTACCTGGTGTTAAGGTGAGTGGTTTGGACTTATCAGGAAAAACCAAAGAAGAGGCTTTGAAAATACTAGATGATAAACAAAACAACCTAGGAACAAATAGTAAAATTACCATAAATTCCGACGGAAAAAGCTATTATATACAGTATTCTAACTTAAATATTAAATACCATATTAAATCAGTTTTGGATGAAGCTTATTCCTACGGTAAAACAGGCAATATTTTTACTAGATATTTTCAAATAAAACAGGCAAAAGAAAAAAACTTTTCCTTAAATTTTACTTATAATGATGAAGAAATAAATAATGTAATTGCTGAAATTTCTAAAGAGGTAAATAAAGAACCTAAAGATGCAAAAATTAAATTTACTAATGCTGGAGGAATAGAAGTAATTCCAGAGGTAGAGGGAAAAAAACTTCAAAAGGACAAGTTAAAGAAGTACATAAAAGAAGGAATAGAGAAGCATAATGGTGATGAATTTGTATTAGAAGCACCAGTAGAAATTGCAAAACCAAAAGTAACTAAAGAAAAACTTAAACAAGTAGATACCTTATTAGCGTCTTTTAGTACAAGCTATAGAACTTCTTCCTATGAAAGAGCTACTAACGTGAAGTTAGCTACTGAAAGCATAAATGGAACACTAATAATGCCCGGAGAAGTATTTAGCTTTAATAATGTAGTGGGAAAAAGAACTGCTGAGAAGGGGTATATGGCTGCAGGAGTTATAGTAGGTAATAAATTGGAATCAGGTTTAGGCGGAGGCGTATGTCAAGTATCCAGTACTTTATATAATGCTGTATTAAAAATGGGATTAAGTTCAGTGGAAAGAGTTCATCATTCTTTTCCATCCAGTTATGTGCCTTATGGCATGGATGCTACGGTGGACTATGGAAATATAGATTACAAGTTTAAAAATACATTTGAATATCCTATTTACATTGTAGGTTACACTGGTGGTAGAGTAGTAACCTTCAATATATATGGTAATAAGAAATTAAAAAACAGGACTTATTCTTTGGAGAATAACGTATACCAAACCTTAGAAGCCACTGTCCAAACACAAGATGATCCAAATTTAGAAGAGGGTAAGACAGAACAGGTACAAGCTGCACATACGGGATATAAAGTTAAAGTTTATAGAAATATATATGAAAATGGTAATCTTATTAAAAAAGAATTGGTATCAGACGATTTTTACAGACCTGTAAATGGAATTATAAAAAAAGGAACTAAAAAGCCTGAAAAGAAACCGGAAGAAACTACTAAGCCAGGTGAAACAACAAAACCTGGTGAAGTTACAAAGCCTGGTGGAAGCACAAAACCAGGTGAAACTACAAAACCAGGTGAAACTCCCAAGCCAATAACAGATCCAACAAAACCAAGTGTAGATTTAAATAATAATGCAAATTAAATTCAATAAAAATTTTAAAATTACAAGCTAATTGGAATGAAATATAATTAGATATAATGCAAAGAATAATACTCATATTTTTATGAGTATTATTTTTATGGAAAAAATAGAAAAATTCATGGTAAAGTTATATAATAGATGTAAGCACCTAATATTTAGAATTTATGTTAGGTATTTATTCAACTTTTGCAGCTATAGAATAAAAATATAAAATTTGCAGATAATTAATACTTAGTTTAGGTACTAGGTACTGGGTACTAGGTACTAAAGTAAAAAATGTAGGTAAGTAATACTTGGTTTAGGTACTAGGTACTGGGTACTAGGTACTAAAGTAAAAAATGTAGGTAAGTAATGCTTGGTTTAGGTACTAGGTACTGGGTGCTAGGTACTAAAGTAAAAAATGTAGGTAAGTAATACTTAGTTTAGGTACTAGGTACTGGGTACTAGGTACTAAAATAAAAAAATGTAGGTAAGGAATGCTCCTTACTTATTATCTAGCACCTAGCACCTAGAATGATGCCTTACTTCTTACCTTGTATAGTGTAGTGCTTGACATTAATAATATGCTTAAAATTTATATGCGAAAGTTGAGTTATTTAAAAAGAGTAATTGGAATTTTACATTTGCTAAAGTTGAATTATTAAGAAAATAGGGGGCTAAAAAATGAGCAAAGAAGTAGAGTTAATTGAAAAAATAATAGGCAATATGGAAAAAGTTATAATAGGAAAGAATTGGGAAATAAGAAATATATTAAAAGGTATAATATCTAATGGTCATATCTTAATTGAAGACATACCTGGTGTTGGTAAAACTATGCTGGTGAAAGCTCTTGCCAAATCTTTTAATTTATCCTATAGTAGAATACAATTCACACCTGATTTACTGCCTTCAGATATAACAGGAGTATCTATTTATAATCAAAAAACCATGGAATTCCAATTTATAAAGGGACCTATATTTGCTAATATAGTTTTAGGAGATGAGATAAATAGAACATCACCCAAAACACAAGCAGCACTTCTTGAGGTAATGGAAGAGAGACAGGTATCAGAAGGAAATAATGTTTATAAGCTTCAGAGACCTTTTTTTGTTTTAGCCACTCAAAATCCTATAGAGTATGAGGGTACATATCCATTACCAGAAGCTCAGCTAGATAGATTTATGATGAAGGTTAGTATAGGTTATCCAAGTGAAGAAGCAGAATTAAGCATATTAAATGTTTATAGAAGAAATGAACCAATTGAAACTATAGGAGCAGTGGCAGAAGCTGAGGATATACTATCATTGCAAGCTAAGGTTAGAGAAGTGTATGTTAATGATGATATAAATAAGTATATAATAAACATAATCAATGCCACTAGAAATAATAAATTTTTGGTATTAGGTGCTAGTACTAGAGCTACATTAGCACTGCTTAGAGTATCACAAGCTAATGCACTTATGAATGGAAGAAATTATGTAGTACCTGAGGATGTAAAAGAAAATGCTCTATCAGTATTAAGCCACAGAATAATATTAACCCCTTCAGCAAGGGTGAGCAATTATACATCAGATGATGTAGTTAGAGATATCTTAAATATTGTGCCTGTGCCAAAGGTGAATGAAAATGATAAAGATAAGTAAAAAATTCATATTAATTCTTATAATTTCTTTAATAGTAGCAATCGTATTAGGTGGTAATTTCCCCTATGCTGTTTTTTATGCCTTTGTGGTTACATTAGTTTTAGAGCTTATATATATTTATAAAGTTGCACATAAGTTGCATATAGCATTTAAAGGTAAAAACAACTCTTATACTGCAGGAGAAAGTGACAACTTAGAGATATTAGTAAAAAACTATAGTATTCCATATCTCTATTTATTTAATAGTGCTTTTAAATTGTTTGATAAAAATTATAATGGTCATTGTGTATATGTGGATTCTAATAAAAGTGAAATTATAAATTTAAATTTGACCTTTAGCTCTAGAGGTGTATTTGATTTAGGAAAATTCAATGTGATATCCTATGATTTATTTAATATATTTTCTTTAAAAAAAGAGTATTATGTGGAAGACAAAAAAATAAAAGTTTATCCTAAAATATATCCCATAGACGGTAAATGGTTTTTTGGAGACGGTACCTGTGATAGTAGGAATATTAATAGAAATTTTAATGAGGATACATCATTAATAAAGGATATAAGAAAATATGTAAGTGGTGATAGCCTAAAAAGAGTACATTGGAAGTTAAGTGCTAAACACAGACAACTTTATGTTAAAAATTTTGAAAGTACCAGTGGAAAGCTTGGAAACATATTTTTAAATATGAGTACAGGAAGCTACTCAGCGGATAATGGCAAGGAAATGGAGGATAAGTGTATAGAAATAGCTGCATCCTTGATAAATTATATGATAGACAATGGTATCAAAAGTAAAATATTAATAAGTGATAGCAAGGAGAGTAAATTAGAGATATATAACCATCAATCTTTCAATGAATTTATGGAGGATATGGTAAAAGAAAAAAGCGATGGTGATATAGAGTTTTGTGATTTTATAAATATAAACATAAAACATGTTTCCTATAGGGGAATTATCTATATAATTACTCCACAAATTCATAAAAAACTCTGTGATACTATATATTCTTTGATAAATAAAAACTATAAAGTAGTATTACTATATGGATTAAAGGAGGCTTATAATTCTGAAGATGTTCAATCACTTGATAAAATAGGGGTTAAAACTATAAATATAAATAATATAATTCAGAGCAAGTTAAGTTAAAAATAATCAATTAAGGGAAGGACTTTTGGGGAGCATTAAAATATTTATTCACCTAATGCGAGTTTAAAAATTATGCGCCAAAGTTCACTCCTTAATTATTCACTATTAAATTGGGGGGGAATATGTTGAATTGGATAAAGGAAAGAGGGGCTCTAATTCTTGGAATCCTCATTAATATACTTTTTGCTGTAAAATTGTTAAAGGATACATTGATAATAAAAGGCTTTAGTTATTCTTATGTTATATTTTTATTTCTAATAAGTTTATTTATATATTGGATATACAGTTATGTTTTAAAAAATCATAAACATAGAATAATAGCTACTATGTCCCTTTTGATAATTATATTTTTAATTATTTATCCTAATAAAATGAAATTTGATAATTTTATAATGGGAAATTTGATTGATAATTTTAATGAACTTTATAGATTAACCGAAAAGGCAGAACCTACAGCTTTTGGTCAATATAAATTTATGTTCATATTAGCTTTTGCAATATTAGTGCCTATAGTTTTAGGTATAAGCTATAAATTTCATAAACTAATAATTTTTATAAATTTAGCTTATGTAGCATCTATGTGGTTTCTAGGATATATTGAGGATGTAAAGAAAAATTTAAAACTATATTTATTTATAACATTATTTTCTAGTGCAATTTTTGCTTATAGTAAGGTTTACAGAAAATTTACTAAAGATAATATTAAAGTAAAACTTGATTTTAAAAAGATGGTTGTACTTTCTTGTGTGTTTTCTTTAATAGTATCCAGCATATCTATAATTTTGCCTCAAAACTTTAAAGGGAAATACTATACTTATCATAAAGGCAAATTTATTAATAAATTCTCAGAAGGATTTCAAAAAAATCCCTTGGACGTGGCAAAGGGAAGTTCCTACGATTTAAAATTATCAGGATACTCAAATAATGATAAAAAGCTAGGAGGCAGGATAATATTAGATGACAAAGTAGCCTTTGAAATGGAAGGACAGTATATAAAATACATTAGGGGTTCTATGAAAAACTATTATACTGGCAACATGTGGAAAAGTAATAATATATCCTATTGGAAAAAAGATAATCAAAATATAAGAGAACATAATGTATTCAACTCACAGGATAGTAAAAAGTGTGAAGTTAAAATAACTCCAAGGGAGATTAAAACCACATCAATAATGGTTCCTATATATCCTTATGAAATTAACGGTATAAATGGAAATTTGTATTATGATAATACTCCAGTGTTTATGAGTTCTGAGATTCAAAATTCCCCATATTCTGTAAAGTATGTAGGTGGTGCTATGGAAAGCATAGAGGAGTTTCAAAAGCATTTTAAGGAGCATGGGAGAAATCATACTACTTATTTCTTAGGTGAAATGATAAATTCTACTGAGGAAGAAAAGAGTTTTAAAAGTACAGAGCCTGAAATTCAACGAAATTTAGGAAGAACCTGCAGTATAATGGATGGAGATACGGTGAAAACTAAATATAATGAATATTTGCAGATGCCTAATTCAGTTTCAGAAAGAGTCTATAAATTAACTTATGATATAATAAAAGGAAGTAAAAGCAGTGAGGAAAAGGTAGAGAGAATAATAAATTATCTAAATAAAAACTATCAGTACTCACTAGAAGTTTTTGATGTACCAGAGGAAAAGGATTTTGTGGATTATTTTCTTTTTGATGAAAAAAAGGGTTACTGTACATATTTTGCTACAGCTACCACTATTATGTGCAGAATAGCAGGGGTTCCTGCTAGGTATTCAGAGGGATTTAAAGTAGAAAATAAGGGAGAGCGAAATACCCGCATAGATGTAACGAATCAGGAGGCTCATGCTTGGAGTGAAGTTTTAATTGATCCTGAAAGAGATATTTGGACTATAGCGGACCCTGCCCCTACTCCCGTGGAATATAGAAGAAAGAAAAAGAAAAAAAATACAAACATTAATATTGATGATATAAAGATCAATAAAAGTAAAAACAAACAAACCAACATGCAAAATCAAGAAGTTAGTGGAGAAAAAAGTGGAATTAAGTTAACTCCTAAGCAGATAAAGGTAATTTCTATTACATTAATTTTTATAGCCATATTAGCATTGAATTATGCACTGTATAAGTTTAGAAGAAAAAGACTTATAAAAGCAAAAGGCATTATACCTCTTTATTGTTTCACAGCTAGAAGACTTAAGAGTATAGATATAACAAGAGGGGAAAGTATAGGAGATAAGGAATTTGTAGAAAGTATAAAAGATGATGAACTTAGAAATAAGCTTTTAAATATGGTAGATGTATACTATAAAGAGCATTATGGCAATATAACGGACAGTGATTTTGATAGAAAAGAGTTCATAGATTTCATAGAAAAGTATATACTTTCAGTAGAAGGAAAATTGAAGTATTATATAAAACTATTTTTTTATAATTTTATGCCATAGGAATTAGGGGACGTATTCAGTGGGCTAGAGTGCCGTATTCAGTGTGTTAGAGTGCCAGTGTGCTAGTGGGCTAGGGGGGCGTAGTCAGTGTGCCAGTGTGCTAGTGGGCTAGGGGAGGTGGATTTTCCTTCGCGATGCTACGGAAAATCTTCATTGTATAGTTTAGTTGGCGGGAAAAGCGGAGCTTTTCCGCCAACTAGCCAACTAGCCAACAAATATACTCGCCAACGGGGATTTTTGAAGTATTTGTTAATAAAGTAATACGTGTCTTTACTATTATATATAATTAGGGTAATATAAAATAGATATATTCTCGAATTTAGCAGGAGGTAGTAAATTGGAAGAAAATGTATTAAATATAGCGCTATTTCAGCCAGAAATTCCTCAAAATACAGGAAATATAGGAAGAACTTGTGTGCTTACTAATAGTAAGCTTCATTTAATAAAACCCTTGGGATTTAACATAGATGATAAACAAGTGAAAAGATGTGGATTGGATTATTGGTCCCAGGTGAATTTAGAATTACATGAAAACTACGAAGAAATGAGAGAAAAATATAAAGACGCTAATTTTTACTTTATAACTACTCATGGAGATAATTATTATACAGATGTTCAATTCAAAGAAGGTGACTTTATAATATTTGGAAGAGAATCTTCAGGGCTTCCGGATTACATAAGAGAAAGTGCCCCAGAGCGATGTATAAGAGTTCCTATGGTAGAGACAACTACTAGATCTCTTAATCTATCCAATACTGTAGCTATAGTAGCTTATGAAGCTCTCAAACAGATGGGATTTCCACATATGAAATAAGAGAGGAGAAAGAGCCACATGGAAAAAATCAAAATAATAACAGATAGCACAGCGGATTTACCAAAGCACATAGTGGATAAATACGGAATAGAAGTGCTTCCTCTGTTTGTAAACTTTGGAGAGGAGTCCTTTAGGGATGGAGTAGACATACATTTAGAAGAATTTTTAGAAAGAATGTATACTTCAGATATGTTCCCGACTACTACTCAAGTGAATCCCCAAAGATTTTATGAATGTTATAAAAAATATATAGAAGAAGGTTATAAAATAATATCTATACATCTATCATCAAAAATGAGTGGAACCTATCAATCAGCTAAAATGGCTGTAGAAATGTTAATAAGTGACTCTTTACTTAAAAATCCAGATGATATAGTTGTCATTGATAGTTTAAATGTAACCTCAGGACTAGGGATTTTGGTTATAGAATCTTGTAAACTTAGAGATGAAGGAAAAACTATAAAAGAAATTCAACAGGGAATTATAGAAAGAATACCCCATGTAAAAAGTTGTCTTGCCTTTTCAAGTTTAGATAATTTAGTAAAGGGAGGAAGACTATCGAAAACAGCTGGAATGATAGGAAATATACTAGGTATAAAGCTTATATTAGAAGTAAAAGATGGAGAAATGGCTGTAATGGATAAATTAAGAGGGGGAAAAAAGGCTGTTAAGAAGATTATAAGTTATATGGATGAAAAAGGAATTAAACAAGGCGCAACTAGCATATTATTAAATGCTGATAATAAAGATATATTAGAAGATTTAAAGACTAAAGTGGATTCATTAGATAGAGAATTTGTAGAGGCTCATGTAGGCTGCATAGTGGGAACTCACTCAGGTGGGGGCGCTTGCGGAGTATTCTTTATAGAAGAATATTAGAAAATATAAAATTTAAATTATTTAATAGGACTTTTTATTATTATATAAATTATTCAACTATTTAATAAACTTATAGAAGGTATATGAAAAACTAATGAATAACTTAGGTTTTTTTGTAGAAAAATTATCAATATTGATGTATAATGAAATCAAATAGAAAATAAAATATTTATTATGGATGATGTTTATGGGAGATAACTTGCTGCGTTAGCAAGTAGCCGAAGGAGTAAGTATTGTGAGCCGAAGCAATATGAATCTCTCAGGCAAAAAGGACCTAAAACTGACATAACTCTGGAAAGCCTTATGGCACCGAAGGAGCAAAACTCTCAGGTTATTGGACAGAGAATAAGAGGCACAGACATAGTCTTTTATTGCTCTGTTTTTTATATGCTTTTTTATATGCTTTTCATATGCAAAGGAGAATTTGTTGTGGTAGAAAATATGATAGTAATCACAAACAATCCATTGGCTAAAGAAAAGTTGGCCAATGAAGAAAGAGTTGTAGAAATAATTTTTATTGATGAAACTGTTATGAAGGTTTTTGAAAAGGTTAGAGATTACGTCCATAAAGGTCATAAACTTTTAACACACCCTCTTATGAGTAGTGTAAAGCCTAATGAAACCCCATATAGAACTGTAAGTATTACAGTTAAGCCAGATAGTTCTTTAGATATGCAGTCCTTAACAATTATTGAAGGGGCAATAGCCACTACGAATAAGTTTTTAAAAATAGGAAAAACTCCTAACTGGACTGAAAACGTATTAAATGATTTTCAAGTAATAGACTATGATTTAATATATCATGTATTAATTTAAGGAGGATGAAATCATGGCACACATTTATGACACTATAATAATAGGTGGAGGTCCAGCTGGATTATCTGCAGGACTTTACGCAGCAAGATCAAGAATGGATACTTTATTAATTGAAAGAGCAAAATTTGGTGGTCAAGCAACAACAACTGATGAATTAGAAAACTATCCAGGATCTATTGAAGATTGTACTGGAAGCAGTTTAACAGAAAGAATGAGAAAGCAAGCAGAAGAATTTGGCGTAAGCTTTGTTAAAAACGAAGTAGCTGATGTAGACTTCTCAGGAAAGATAAAGACTGTTAAATGCAAAAATGGAGAAACTTACGAAGCTAAAACTATAATAATAGCTACTGGAGCATATCCAAGATTAGGTGGATTTAAAAATGAAATAGAATTAAGAGGAAGAGGAGTTTCTTATTGCGCAACTTGTGATGCAGATTTCTTCACTGATTTAGACATAGCTGTTATAGGTGGAGGAGACTCAGCTATAACTGAAGCTATATACCTAACTAAATTTGCTGAAACAGTAACAGTAATTCATAGAAGAGATCAATTAAGAGCTGCAAAATCTCTTCAAGAAAAAGCATTCAAAAATCCAAAAATCAAATTTATTTGGAACTCTGTAGTAGAAGAAGCTAAAGGTGATGAAATACTAGAAGGCTTAGTAATCAAAAACAGAGAAACAGGTGAAGTAAGTGAATTAGAAGTTAATGGTGTATTTGTATTCGTTGGATACCTTCCAATATCAGAAGTATTCAAAGGAAAGGTAAAAATGAATGACAGAGGAGACATCGTAACTGACGAAGAAATGAGAACAGATGTTGAAGGTGTATTTGCTGCTGGAGACATAAGAGAAAAATCCTTAAGACAAGTTATCACAGCTGCTGCAGATGGAGCAATTGCTGCTACAAATGCTGAGCATTATATAGAAAACAATTTTGCTGAGTAGTATATAATCAGTAAAAAAAATCAAGGTATCATTGTTAAAAATTTTAATAATAAAATTCAAAATAATTAAAATAAAAATTTTATTATTAAAGTTCAAAATATTAAAGTAAAATAATTATTAATAATATTCAAAAAAAAGTAAATATTATTAATATAAAATAAATAGGAGGTCTGTAAAATGGTAGAATTAGATAAAACTAATTTTGACTCAGAAGTTATTAACTACACTGACAAACCAGTATTTGTTGACTTTTGGGGAGACAAATGCGAAATATGTAAACAATTAATGCCAGGAGTTCATGGCTTAGAGGAAAAATTCTCTGACAAAATAAAATTCGCTAGCTTAAACATAGGTGGAGCTAGAAGAGTTGCTATTGGACAAAAAGTTTTAGGCTTACCAACAATGAAAATATACAACGGCGGAGAATGTGTAAAAACAATAACTCCAGACAAAGTAAGTTCACTTGAAGATATTGAAAACTTCATAAAAGAATATTACGAAACTTTATAATTTATAAAGTTCAATTATTGGGTATAAAAATATTTATATTTGCTTAAATTACAAGTATAAGTTAAAAATCCAAATGATTTTAAAGACTTTCAAAGGCTTTCGCCTTTAAAGTCTTTAATATAAAAAATCTGACAAGTGTTTAAATTTTTTAGGGAGGTGAACATCTTGCGTCTTGAATTAGGTAAAATATTTATAAAGGACATGCAATTTGGTAGCGAAACTAAGGTTGAAAATGGTGTTCTTTATGTAAACAAAGAAGAATTATTAAATGAAGTAGGCGGAGACGAAAGAGTAGCTAGTATCGATTTTGATATCGTTAGACCAGGTGAGGAAGTAAGAATAATCCCTGTTAAAGACGTAATCGAGCCAAGAGTTAAAGTTGAGGGTAAAGGTGGCATAATGCCAGGCTTTATAAGTAAAGTTGATATCGTTGGAGAAGGAAGAACTCATGTACTTAAGGGTGCAGCAGTAGTTACAACTGGTAAAATAGTTGGATTCCAAGAAGGTATCATAGATATGTGCGGAGAGGGTGCAAAATACACTCCATTCTCTAAAACTAACAACTTAGTTATTATCTGTGAACCAAAAGAAGGAATAAACCAACACCAACATGAAGAAGCTGTAAGAACAATAGGATTTAAAGCAGCTGCTTACTTAGGAAAAGCTGGAAAAGCTATTGAGCCAGATGAAGTAAAGGTATTTGAAACATTACCATTATTAAAACAAGCAGCTCAATACCCAGAATTACCAAAGGTAGTTTATGTATACATGTTACAAAGCCAAGGCTTACTACATGATACATATGTATACGGAGTAGATGCTAAGAAAATAATCCCAACATTCTTATATCCAACAGAAGTATTTGATGGAGCAATCGTTAGTGGTAACTGCGTATCTGCTTGCGACAAAAACCCATCATACGTTCATATGAACCATCCAGTAATTGAAGAATTATACGAAAGACATGGAAAAGACTTCAACTTCTTAGGATGTGTAATCACAAACGAAAACGTATATCTTGCTGACAAAGAAAGATCTTCTAACTGGACAGCTAAATTAGTTGAATACTTAGGAGCAGACGCTGTTATAATTTCTGAAGAAGGTTTTGGTAACCCAGATGCTGACCTTGTTATGAACTGTAACAAGATAACAGACAAGGGAATCAAAACAGTTCTTATAACTGACGAATATGCAGGACAAGACGGAAGTTCTCAATCATTAGCAGACTCAACTCCAAAGGGAGATGCAGTTGTAACAGGCGGAAACGCTAACGAAGTAGTTGTATTACCTCCAATGAAGAGAGTAATAGGACATCCAGAAGCAGCTAACATAATAGCTGGAGGACACGTTGGAAGTTTAAGAGAAGACGGTTCTATAGAAGCTGAAATCCAAGTTATAACTGGAGCAACTAGTGAAGTTGGATTCAACTACTTAACTGCAAGAGGATTCTAATATTAGTCCATTAACAGTTTAAAAGAAAATTTCAAATGTCCATATAAAAACCGAACAGAAAGGATGATTATAAATGTTACAAGGAAAAAAAGTTGTCGCTATAGGCGATAGAGATGGTATACCAGGACCAGCTATACAAGCTTGCGTAGAAAGTGCTGGAGCAGAAGTAGTTTTCGCATCAACAGAATGCTTTGTTTGAACAGCTGCAGGAGCTATGGATCTGGAGATCCAACAAAGAGTAAAGGACTTAGCTGAAAAGGTAGGCCCTGAAAATTTAGTAGTAGTATTAGGTGGAGCTGAAGGTGAAGCTTCAGGATTATCAGCAGAAACAGTAACAGCTGGAGACCCAACTTTTGCAGGCCCACTTGCTGGAGTAGAATTAGGATTAGGCGTTTACCACGTAGTAGAGCCAGAAATTAAAGACGAATGTGATGCTGCAGTATATGATGAGCAATGCGGCATGATGGAAATGGTTTTAGATGTTGACGATATAATAAATGAAGTTAAAACTGTAAGAGACCAATATTCTAAATTTAACAAATAGGAATCCATAACTTTAAATCCTGAAAGGGGGAGAAAAAGTGATTAAAGTAGTTCACTATATAAATCAATTCTATGCTGGAATTGGTGGAGAAGAAAAAGCTGATTATAAACCAGAAGTAAGAGAAGGATTCGTGGGACCAGGAATGGGTCTTAATGGATTACTTAAAAAAGAAGGAATTGAAATAGTTGCAACAGTAATATGTGGTGACTCTTATTTCAATGAAAATATAGATGAAGCAAAAGAAGAAGTAATAGAAATGGTGAAAAAATACAACCCAGATCTATTCATAGCAGGTCCTGCATTTAACGCTGGTAGATACGGTGTTGCTTGTGGAACTATAGCTAAAGAAGTTAAAGAAAAATTAAACATACCAGTATTAACTGCAATGTACATTGAAAACCCAGGTGCTGATATGTACAAAAAAGACGTATACATCGTTGAAACTAGAAATAGTGCAGTAGGTATGAGACAGGCTTTACCAGCAATTGCTAAATTAGCTGTTAAATTAGCTAAAGGTGAAGCAGTAGGAACTCCAGCAGAAGAAGGATATATTCCAAGAGGAATAAGAAAGAACTTCTTCCATGAAGAAAGAGGAGCAAAAAGAGCTGTAGATATGCTTGTTAAGAAGATTAAAGCTGAAGAATTCGTAACAGAATTCCCAATGCCAAACTTCGATAGAGTAGATCCAAACCCAGCTGTAAAAGATATAACAAAAGCTAAGATTGCTATTGTTACATCTGGTGGTACAGTTCCAAAGGGAAATCCAGACCATATCGAATCTTCAAGTGCATCTCACTATGGAAAATACGATATTGAAGGTGTTATGGATTTAACTTCTGAAACTTATGAAACAGCTCACGGTGGATATGACCCAACTTATGCTAACGAAGACTCAGACAGAGTTATACCAGTTGACGTATTAAGAGAAATGGAGAAAAACGGAGAAATCGGTTCTCTTCATAGATACTTCTACTCAACAGTTGGTAACGGAACTGCTGTTGCATCAACTAAGAAATTCGGTGAAGAAATCGTTGCTGAATTAAAAGCTGATGGTGTAGATGCAGTTATACTAACTTCTACATGAGGAACTTGTACTCGTTGCGGTGCAACGTTAGTTAAAGAAATAGAAAGAGGCGGAATTCCAGTAGTTCATATGTGTACAGTAGTACCAATATCATTAACAGTTGGTGCAAACAGAATAGTACCTACAATTGCTATTCCACACCCACTAGGAAACCCATCTCTATCTAAGGAAGATGAATATGAATTAAGAAAAGGATTAGTTAAAAAAGCTTTAAGAGCTCTTGAAACTGAAGTTGACGGACAAAAGGTTTTTGAAGACTAATACAGTTAATTCAATAAAAAAGTGTTTGGGAACCGTGTGTTCCCAGCACTTTTGTTTAAATAAGCAAAATAAGTCATCGTGTATACATAAATATTGAAAATAAAAAGTTAGTAATAAGTAGTGGAATTGAAAATAGAAAGTTGACAGTTGGGAATGAAGAATTATTGTTACTAATTTTTTGTTTTTAATAAAATTATTAAGAATGTATTTTTGAAAATAAGAGGAGGTATTACAATGAGTTTCCCAGTTCTAAAAAAAGCGGCTTATGTGTTAGTAAATACACCAGATATGGTAATACATAATGGTACTACACAAATGTTAGAAAGAGAACAAAATAAAGATTCAGAATACTTAAAAGCTATAAAAAGCCATTTAAGAAGTTATGAGCAAGTAGTTGGATATGCACCAAATCAAACTTATATAGGAAACATGACTCCAGAGGAATTAGCAAATACTGCAAAACCTTGGCATGCTACAAATGTAGAAGGTGCTAATAGATATGGTAAATTCGGAGAAATAATGCCACAAGATGAATTTTACGCTGTAATGAAAATTGTAGACGTTTTTGATCTTGTACTTTTAGAAACATCATTTGTTGAAGGTGTAAAAGGAAAAATAGAAGCACACGAATTACTAAAAGATAAAGTTGCAGCTTTAGGCAGTGGCGTAGATATGGCTGATATCGAAAAAGCTGTAAATCAAAATGGAGCAGAAGGATTATATCAAGATGGAAAATTAATAGGATGCGTTAAGAGAGCTCATGAATTTGACTCTAACCTTTCTGCAGAATTTATGCTTGAAAACTTAGCAGTTAAAGCTTCAGGAGTACTTGCTGCTATGTATATTATAAAAGGATTAGATATTCCAGTTGAAGAAGTTGGATATGTTATAGAGTGTTCAGAAGAAGCTGTAGGTGACATGAACCAAAGAGGTGGCGGAAACTTAGCTAAATCTGTAGGAGAAATAGCTGGATTTAAGGGAGCTACTGGTATTGATATGAGAGGATTCTGTGCTGGACCATCTCATGCTTTAATCAATGCAGCATCTCTTGTAAAATCAGGTATGTTTAAACATGTTTTAGTAGTAGCTGGTGGATGTACAGCTAAATTAGGTATGAATGGAAAATCTCATATAGGAAAAGACTTGCCAGTATTAGAAGACTGTTTAGGAGCTTTTGCAATATTAGTTTCTGAAAATGATGGAGTTAATCCAATCATAAGAACAGATGTTATAGGAAGACATACTATAGCAAGTGGAGCTTCACCACAAGCAGTACTAGATGCATTAGTACTTAAGCCATTAGTTGATAATGGAATGACAATACCACAAATAGATAAATTCTCACCAGAAATGCAAACATCTGAAATAACTGAACCAGCAGGAGCAGGAGATGTACCAACTCAAAACTACAAAATGATAGGTGCATTAGCTGTTAAAGCAGGTCAATTAGATAGAAAAGAATTACCAGCATTCGTAAAAGAGCATGGATACCCAGGATTTGCTCCAACTCAAGGACATATTCCATCAGGTGTTCCAATAGTTGGTCATGGAATTGATTTAATGAAAGAAGGAAAATTAAACAACTTCATGATCATAGGAAAAGGAAGCTTATTCCTAGGAAGAATGACTAACCTATTCGATGGTATTTCTATACTAGTTGAGAAAAACACAGGAAAAGTAGAAGAAGAAGGCGGAATCAGCAAAGAAGAAGTTAAAGAAATGGTTGCAGACGCTATGAAAGATTTTGCTAATTTCTTAGGAGCAAAAGTAGAAGAATAATGCATTAATACATTATAGAAAGGGGTGTCTCACTTGGCTAGTAACGCTACAAAAGCAATGATTGCTGAAGTGTTTAATGAAATCGCTGAAGGTATCAAAAGCGGAAGCTTTAAGAAAAAAGTAAGAATAGGCTTAACTATTTTAGGCTCAGAGCATGGCGTAGAAGAAATGGTTAAAGCTGCTAAATTAGCTAAAGGTAAATACGGTGATTTTGATATAGTTTTAATAGGATCAAAAGTTACTGATGAATTTGAAACTATAGAAGTAAGTGATGCAGAAGAAGGCCATAAGAAGATGGTTGAGCTTCTTGAAAAAGGTCAGATAGACGGATGTGTAACTCAACACTTTGATTTCCCAATAGGAGTATCTACTGTAGGAAGAGTAGTAACTCCAGGTATGGGAAGAGAAATGATAATAGCTACAACTACTGGAACTACATCAACAAACAGAGTTGAAGGTATGGTTATTAATGCTATATCTGGTATATCTACTGCTAAAGCTTTAGGAATAGAAAATCCTAAGGTTGGTATCCTAAACGTTGATGGAGCTAGACAAGTTGAAAGAATATTAACAGAAGTTAAAAACAGAGGATACGAATTTAACTTTGCTGAATCACTAAGAGCAGACGGCGGAGCTGTAATGAGAGGAAATGACCTTCTTGCAGGTACTCCAGATGTTATGGTATGTGATTCATTAACAGGAAATCTTCTTATAAAAATATTCTCTTCATTCACTACAGGTGGAAACTATGAAACTGTTGGATATGGTTATGGACCAGGAATTGGTGATAACTATGACAAATTAGTTAACATAGTATCAAGAGCATCAGGTGCTCCACTTATATGTGAAGCTTTAAGATATTGTGCAACTTGTGCACAAAATAAAGTATTATCTATAGCTTCTAATGAATTTAAAGCTGCTAAAAAAGCAGGTCTTCAAGAAGAAATAGATAAAGTAACTAAAAAAGCAGCCCCAGCTGCAGCAGAAGAAGTTAAGATGCCTCCTAAAAAGGTAGTAACATTCGCTATTCCAGGTATTGATATACTTGAACTTGAAGATGCATGTAAATCTCTTTGGAAAGAAGGAGTATATTCAGAAAGTGGAATGGGATGTACAGGTCCTGTAATCCTTGTAGGAGAAGATGAAGGCGAAAAAGCACAAGAAATACTTAAAAAAGCAGGTTATATAGGATAAAAATCAATTAAAAACAAATTGGAAATCAATTAAAAATAAATTAAAAATAAATTAAAAATAAATTAAAAAAACACACTACTAAAATTAAATAAAAAAACGCGCGTTTTATATGAATAAGGATCAAAAGTATGTTATGACTTTTGATTCTTATTTAGTTTTAAACTTAATATAATTTTAATTACAATTTACACAATATGGTTTTAAATATAATCTTCAAGATGTATAGCTAAATTACATATGAATGGAAAATATCATATAGGAAAAGACTTACCAGTATTAGAAGTATGTTTTAAGTATAATTTACAATGTGTTTTTAAATATAATTTAAATTATAAATTAAAATATTGCAAATAAATAGTTGGTTATATATATGTTTATTGTTAAATTTAAAAATATATTAATATAATATTGAAAAGGTTTAATGTATAGGTTATAATACAAATAAAGTTTGTATTATTTTATAATAAAGTGCTTTAAGGTTATCTTTTGTGTAAGGAAATGGCACTTTATATTTGCTATTTTAAATAGTAAAATAGTAGTACATTAACTACAACTAAAGGGGAGGTAAAAATAAAATGAGTAAAAAGAAAATAGTGGCAATACTTGCTTCATTAGCAATGGTTGCGTCTTTATTTGTAGGATGTGGTAAAGCCGGAAATGAAAACGCTACCAATGACGCAAAAGAGGGACAAAAGCAAGAACAAAAGGGTAAGGATATAAAAATAGGTCTTTCCACAGATGAAGGTGGATTGAACGATAAATCCTTCAACCAATCAGCAGATAAGGGAATTAAAGATGCTCAAAAAGAAACAGGAGTTCAATATTTCCCAATAGAATCAAAACAAAAGGAAGACTATGAGCAAAATTTACAAACATTATCATTAGATCAAAACTGTGATTTAACATTTGCTATAGGATATCAAATGCAAGAAGCTCTAGAAAAAATAGCTAAAGCAAATACTGATAAAAAATACGCTATAGTAGATTCAGTTGTAGAATTACCTAATGTTAGATCATTAATGTTTAAAGAAGAAGAAGGTTCTTTCTTAGTGGGAGCAATTGCTGCTAAGACTACTAAAAGTGGTACAATAGGATATATAGGCGGAAAAGACGTTCCAAGTATAAATAAATTTACAGCAGGATACATAGCAGGTGCAAGAGCTGTAAACCCTAACATTAAAGTAGTTGTTAAATATGCAGATTCTTTCTCAGATACAAACAAAGGTTATGAATTTGGTAAATCTTTATACAATGAAGGATGCGATGTAGTTTACCATGCAGCTGGTGGAGTTGGAATAGGATTATTCAAAGCTGCAGATGAACTTAAAAAAGCTGGAAAAAATGTATGGGCTATAGGTGTTGACCAAGACCAAGCTGTTACAGTTCCAGAATATAAAAATATAATATTAACAAGTATGATAAAAAGAGTTGACATAGCTACTAAAGAATCAGTTGAATCTATTGTTAATGGAACATTTAAAGGTGAAACAAAAGTATATGGTTTAAAAGAAAATGGTGTTGGTGTAGCAGAGACTTCAAAAGACAATGTACCAGCAGATGTTTTAGAATTAGTTAAAAAATATGAAAAAGCTATAGTAGATGGACAAATAAAAGTTCCAGAAACTAAAGAAGATGCAATGAAATTTACAACAGACGCAGTAAAATAGAAACTATTAAGCAGGTAACTAAATAAAGCTAGATGTAATTACATCTAGCTTTTTATAAATATCCATAGCTATTCTTAGGCAAATAGGAGGAAAGATAATGGAAAAAGTAGTAGAAATGAAAGGCATAACCAAGATATTTCCTGGTACTGTAGCCAATGATGATGTGAATTTTGAACTACTAAAGGGTGAAACTCATGTACTTCTTGGTGAAAATGGTGCAGGAAAAACTACTTTAATGAATATACTATACGGTTTATATCAACCAGAAAAAGGCGACATATACGTAAAGGGAAATAAAGTAAGCTTAACAAATCCTAATGATGCCATAAAATTAGGCATAGGTATGGTACACCAGCACTTTATGCTTGTGCATAATTTTACTGTAACTCAAAATATAGTTTTGGGAACAGAGCCTAAAAAAGGATTATCTATAGATATAGAAAAGGCTAAAAGAGATGTTAAGGAAATAGCTGACAAATACGGTTTTGCTATAGACCCAGATGCGATAATAGAGGATATTTCTGTAGGACAGCAGCAAAAGGTTGAAATTCTTAAAGCTCTTTATAGAGGAGCTGACATATTAATATTAGATGAACCTACAGCAGTATTAACACCACAAGAAATTGATGAACTTGGAGTAATTATTAATAACTTAGAAAAAGAAGGTAAATCGGTAATTCTTATAACTCATAAACTAAAAGAAGTTATGAAAATGAGTGATAGAGTAACTATCATAAGAAGAGGTAAGGTTACAGGAAGCGTTAACACTAAAGAGACTAACATAGATGAATTAGCAGAATTAATGGTAGGTAGAAAAGTTCAATTAGTAGTAGATAAAAAGGAAGCTCAATTAAAGGATGTAGTACTGCAAATAGAAGATCTATATGTAAAAGACTCCAGAGGAATAGAAGCAGTAAAAGGTATAGATTTAACTGTTCATGGGGGAGAAATATTAGGAATAGCTGGAGTAGATGGAAATGGACAGACAGAATTTATTGAAGCATTAACTGGTCTTAGAAAGCCAGAAAAGGGGAAAATAACCTTAAAGGGAAATGACATATACGCTAAAGAACCAATGGACATTATAAATTCAGGATTAGCACATATACCTGAAGATAGACATAAAAGAGGACTTATACTTGATTATTCATTATATGAAAACTCTATTCTTGGAAGCCATCGTAGTGAGCCTTTTAGTAAAAAAGGAGTTATGAACTACAAAAACATAAGAGAATATTGTCAAAAGCTTATAAAGGAATTTGACGTAAGAACCCCTAATGATGAAGTGACAGCAGCATCTTTATCAGGGGGTAATCAGCAAAAACTAATTGTAGCAAGAGAAATTTCTAAGGATCCAGAGCTTTTAATAGCATCACAGCCTACTAGAGGAGTAGACGTAGGAGCTATAGAATTTATTCATAAAAGACTTGTAGGAGAAAGAGATAATGGCAAGGCAGTTTTACTTGTTTCCTTAGAACTAGATGAAATTCTAGCTTTATCAGATAGAATAGCAGTTATGTACGATGGTCATATAGTAGATGTACTAGATAGAAAAGATGCAAATGAGCAGAAGCTAGGCATACTTATGGCAGGTGGAAGCTTAAAAGATAAAGAGGGAGAGGTGTCAAAGGTTGAGTAATAAAGAAAAAACCTCCAATGCATTAATAAGAACATTAAAAAGTTTATTATTCCCATTTTTAGCCATAATATTATCCATATTTGTTGCAGTTTTCTTCGTTATGTGGGCTAAGGGATATTCTATAACTCAATATTTTACAGCTTTAGGAACACTATTTAAGATAATATGGAAAGGAAGCTTTGCAACTAAGAGAAATGCTTTAAATACTTTGGTTTTTGTAACACCATTGATATTTACTGGTGTAGCTAATGCTATAGCTTTCAAATGTGGACTTTTCAATATAGGTGTTGAAGGACAATTTATAGTTGGAATGGGCTCAGCAGCTTTAGTAGGTTTAATACCTGGATTAAGCCCTGTAATTCATATACCTTTAATAATAATAGTAGGTATCATTGCAGGCGGTATCTGGGGAGGAATACCGGGGTACTTAAAAGCTAAATTTGGAACTAATGAAGTTATCAATACTATAATGATGAACTTTATAGGAATGTACCTTGTAAACTGGATCATTTTAAGGACAAGATTTGGAGTTAAGGCTACATCAAGCACACCAATAATACAAAAGAGTGCCCAGCTCCTTAAATTTAGTAAAATTAGTAATGCTAATATAAGTTTAATAATAGCTATATTTGTTGCTATATTTATTTACTGGCTATTATGGAAAACTACTGTAGGTTATGAAATAAGGTCAGTAGGAATAAACCCATATGGTTCAGAATATGGTGGAATAAATATATCTAAAAATATTATTTTAGCAATGGTTTTATCAGGAGCTATAGCAGGTATGGGAGGAGCTACCCATATATCAGGAGTTTTACATCAAGCTCAAGATATGATGGCTTTCCCTAACTTCGGTTTTGATGGTATAGCTGTTGCACTACTTGCTAAAAATAATCCTATAGGATGTATACCAGCAGCAGTGTTGTTTGGAGCATTAAACAGTAGCTCAAAGGTATTGCAGTTAAATGGTATACCTAAGGAAATAGTTGCTTTAATACAAGCGGTAATTATCATATTTGTAGCTACAGACTATATAGTTGAGTACTTTAAAAATAGAAAGAAGAAGGGAGCAATGATCAATGGATAATAACTTAATTATCTCTCTTATAAACTCTACACTTAGAATGGCAGCTCCTTTAATTTTTGCAGGACTTGGGGGAGTATTTTCTGAAAAGTCAGGGGTAGTTAACATTGGACTTGAAGGTATGATGGTTATAGGAGCCTTTTTTGCAGTATTAGGTTCTCATGTTACTGGAAGTCCTATAATGGGTATACTTTTCGCTATGGTAGCCGGTGGAGCTATAGCATTGATTCATGCTTTCTTAAGTATAACTTTAAGAGCAGATCAAGTTATATCAGGAACAGCTATTAACTTGTTTGCATCAGCTCTTGCTAGCTTTCTAATAATTAAAGTTTTTCACAAAGGCGGTCAAACAGATATAGTTAAAGGACTTGGATATTCAATTCCAAAATCAATTGCTAAAATACCAGTATTAGGACAATTTTTGTCAGGACTTAACTGGTTTGTTATAATAGCTATAATACTTGTTTTTGTATCTAGCTATGTATTATATAAAACACCAATAGGCCTAAGAATAAGAGCTGTGGGTGAGCATCCAGCAGCAGCAGATACTTTAGGAATAAATGTATATAAAACAAGATATTTATGTGTTATATTATCAGGGGTTTTAGCAGGACTTGGTGGAGCAGCGCTTTCCATAGGTATAACTCCAGTTTACAGAGAAGGAATGGTTGCTGGTCGTGGATTTATAGCTCTAGCAGCGGTTATATTTGGTAACTGGACACCTAAGGGAACCATGTTAGCTAGTTTACTATTTGCCTTTGGTACTGCATTCCAAATGGTGGCTCAAAGCTTTAGCTGGCATTTACCAACAGAATTTTATTCAATATTGCCATACTTGTTAACCATGCTTGCATTAGCAGGTTTTGTAGGAAAAACTACAGCGCCAGCAGCAGATGGAAAACCTTATGTAAAGGGAGAAAGATAGTGCCATAATAAAGTATTATGGTAAAATATCATCAAAGTACTATGATATTTTATCATTTTGAATAAAATATGAATTAGTATTAAAACCCTAGCGTTAAACTATAATATAAGCTAGGGCTTTTTTATTTAGTAAGCAACTTTTAATTTTAAAATTGATAGTTTTTATAGTGGAGATTAGGTAGTAGAGATTAGGTGCTAGGTGCTAGGTACTAGGTAGTAGAGATTAGATAAAAAGTAAGAAGTAAGAAGTAAAAAAAGTAAGAAGTGAAAAATAAAAGTTATTGAAAAAAATTCAGTAAGCTGAATTTTCACCATAACTCTTACTTATTACTTGTTACTTACAAATTAATTATAAAAAACTCTTTGAGTTTTATCCTTAACTCTTAACTCTTACTTCTTACTTTTTAGCTATTACCTATTACTTACCTGTGAAAGTTGAATTATTAATAGATATATAAGTGGAATTTAATTAACGTATAATGATATAATAAATTGTAGCAGTATAAATGAAAAAAGAATATATAAAATTCTAAAAGTGCATATTAAAGCTTCAGCTTCAGAGGAATGGACACTAGGGACTAGGGATTATATAATGGAGACTGAGGAGTAGTGATTAGAGAATAGGTACTACAAACTAAAAAGGGACTGTGTGGTGAAAGAATGAAATTAGATTTTAATTTAAAACTCACTCAAGAACAAAAATTAGTAATGACACAGCAGATGCAATTGTCTATAAAAATGCTTCAAATGTCGGGCTTTGAACTTCAACAGTATATAGAAAAAGAAATGCAAGAAAACCCCGTATTAGATGCTAATTATAGTGAAGAAAACCATATAGAAAATAATAAGGATAAAATAGACTACAAGAAATTTATAGAATATTTAGAATTTGACAATTATAGCAGTAAAAATTATGTAAATACTGATGATGAAGAAGTATCGCCCTTTAATTTTATAACTAATGAAAAATCTTTAAAGGATTTTTTAGAAGAGCAGATATTAGAATTGCATGAAGATGAATATACAAAAGAGATCTGTAGATATATAGTGGGAAATTTAGATGCTAGAGGGTATTTGGACAATACTATAGAAAACATGGCCAAGGAAATTCATGCAAATAAAGAGAACTTAGAATATGCACTTGGTATAGTGCAAGGTTTAGAGCCATATGGAATTGGATGCAGGGATTTAAAAGAATGTCTTAAGATACAATTAAAAAATAAAAATATAGAAAATGAGAAACTATTAGCACTTATTGATAATTATCTAGAGTTATTAGCTGAAAATAAAATAGCTGATATAGCTAAAAAACTTTCGATTTCAGTGCAGGAAGCTCAAAAATATACGGATTTAATAAAAACATTGGAGCCTAAACCTTCTAGAGGTTTTTATACTGGGGAAAGTGTAAAATATATTATACCAGATGCATATATAAGGAAGATAAATGATGAGTACCATATTATAATGAATGATAGTGTTCTTCCTAAATTAAATATAAACCCTGTATATAAAAGTATAATTTTAAATGGTGAAAAAAAGGATGGTACAGTAGAATACGTAAAGGATAAAATAAATAGTGCTATGTTTTTAATGAAGAGCATAGAACAAAGGAAAAGTACTATATATAAAGTTTTGGAGGAGATACTTAAGCGTCAAAGAGACTTTTTTGAATATGGAAAAGAGCATTTGAAACCCATGACACTAAAGGAAGTAGCCAATGAAATACAAGTACATGAATCTACTGTTAGCAGAGCCATAAAAGATAAATATATATATACCAATATAGGTACTATAAAAATAAAGGATTTATTCACAACGGCAATTTCCTCTGTAGATTCAGGAGAAGATGTGTCCGTAGTAAAAATAAAAAACAGAATAGAGGAATATGTAAATAAAGAGGATAAGAAAAAACCATTATCAGACCAGAAAATATGCGACATGTTAATAGAAGAAGGCATGAATATTTCAAGAAGAACTGTGGCAAAATATAGAGAAGAATTAGGAATAAAGTCTTCTAGTAAGAGAAAAAGGTTTTAGAATATAGGAATTTTCCTATATTCTAAAATGTTAACAGTTTGTTCACATCTTTTTTAAGAAAAATGTTTAAAAATGTCTTCTTATATTTTATAATAGTATTGGGACATAAATTTAATGTATGGGACATAAAATGACCAAAGAGGTGTTCAGTTTGCATGAATTAGTTAAATTAGAACAAAAAATCGTTCCGGAGTTGGTGGAGGTTATAGAGAAAAGATACAATATATTAAGAAATATACAATATAACCAGCCTATAGGTAGAAGAATATTAGCAAATAACCTAGGCATTGGAGAAAGAATTGTACGAGCAGAAGTTAATTTCTTAAAAAGTCAAAACTTAATAGATATAAACACACCAGGAATGACTGTAACTGAAGAGGGTAATGAAGTATTGGAAAAACTAAAGGATTTTATGTATAGCATAAAGGGGTTAGATGATGTAGAAGAGTATTTAAGAAAAAGTTTAAAGCTTCAAGATATTTTAATAGTACCAGGAGATTTAGACGAGGAAGCATTGATAATAAATGAACTAGGAAAAACCGCTGCTAAATACATAAAGGAAAACTTAAAAGAAGATTATATTATATCCTTAACTGGTGGAAGCACTGTTAAAGCTGTAATAGACAATATACCAAAGATAAATAAATTTAAAAACATAACAGTTTTACCTGCTAGAGGAGGCATTGGCAAGAATTTAGAAACTCAATCCAATACCCTGGCAGCAAAATTTGCAGAAAAAATATCAGGAAATTACAAACTTCTGCATGTGCCAGACAATTTAAGCGACCATGCTTTAGAAGCTATGTTAAATGAAAAAAATATAAAAGAAATAGTTGATAAAATTCACAAAACTAATATATTGGTTTTTGGCATTGGTAAAGCTGAAGAGATGGCCATCAAGAGAGGCGTTACAGAAAAAGAAATAAATGAACTAAAGACAAAAGGAGCCGTGGCAGAAGCTTTTGGATATTATTTTAATAGTAATGGTGATATAGTCCACTTTACTCCTACCATAGGCATAAGAAGAGAACAATTGGAAAATATAGACCTAAGTATAGCCATTGCCGGCGGCAAAAGTAAAGCACAGGCAATATTATCAGCAGAACTAAACTTAAATGCTAAAGTTCTTATAACTGATGAAGGCGCAGCTAGGGAAATTATGAATATACTACAAGAAAATAATTTAAAATAATTTAGTTTACAATGCATTTTATATAAAGAAAAACAAAAAAATAAAAGAGAGAGATAAAAAACAGGAGGTAATCTGAAATGAAAAAAGTTGCAATTAATGGTTTTGGAAGAATAGGAAGAAATGTGTTTAAGGCATTAGTTAAGAATTATTCAAATGAATTAGAAGTTATTGCTATCAATGACTTAACTGATCCAGCAACACTTGCTCACTTATTAAAATATGATGCACTATACGGAAAATTCGACGGAACAGTAGAAGCTAAAGAAGGTGCAATAGTTGTTAACGGAAAAGAAATAAAAATATATGCAGAAAGAGATCCTAAAAACCTTCCATGGGGACAAATAGGAGCAGAAATAGTTATAGAATCTACTGGATTATTTACAAGCAAAGAGAAAGCAGCTCTTCACATAGAAGCAGGTGCAAAAAAAGTTCTTATATCAGCTCCAGCTAAAGATGAAGATATAACAATAGTTATGGGTGTTAATGAAGAAGAATATGATGCAAAGAACCACAACATAATTTCAAATGCTTCATGTACAACAAACTGCTTAGCACCATTTGCTAAAGTACTTGACAAAGAGTTTGGTATAGTAGAGGGATTAATGACAACAGTTCACTCATATACAAATGACCAAAAAATATTAGATGCTCCTCACAAGGATTTAAGAAGAGCAAGAGCTGCAGCAGAAGCTATGATACCAACAACTACAGGAGCTGCTAAAGCAGTTGCTAAAGTTCTTCCACAATTAAAGGGTAAATTAAATGGAATGGCTGTAAGAGTTCCAACTCCAACAGTTTCAATGGTTGACTTAGTAGTTACATTGGATAAAGCTGCTACAGTAGAAGAAATAAATAATGCATTCAAAAAAGCTTCAGAAAATGAACTAAAAGGAATATTAGGATATAGCGAAGAGCCGTTAGTATCTATAGACTACAGAGGAGATGAAAGATCTTCAATAGTTGACGGATTATCAACAATGGTTATGGGCGACAAAATGGTTAAGATAATTTCTTGGTATGACAATGAATATGGTTATTCAAACAGATTAGCAGACTTAACTAAATATGTTGCTGATAGACTATAAGAATTAAGAATTAATAATTAAGAATTAAGAATTAAGAGTGAAAGGTTTTATGTGCAAAGCTTGTATAACTTTTCACTCTTAACTTTAAAAAAAAGTAAATGTATAATAAATTATACATTCTAAACTTTAAATTTAAAAAAGGAGCTTTCAAAGGAATAGTGTAACATAATAAGGTAAAAAGGTGTATTATTAGTAAAAAAACTAAAATAATATATACTTTTTAAAAATAAAATGCTTATTTATATTAACACATTTATATAAAAGTGGTAAAATGGTATGGGGATATTAATTGCAAATCAGTAATTTTATATTAGGTCAGTAATTTTATATTAATATGAAATTAGTGATTTACAATTAAACTAAGAATAAGTATTTTTTAATTCATCCATGTGAAAGGAGAGAAAAATATGCAATTTAATAAAAAAACAATAGAGGATATAGTAGTAAAGGGTAAAAAGGTATTAGTAAGATGTGATTTTAACGTTCCATTAAAGGAAGGCGTTATTACTGACGAAAATAGACTAGTTGGAGCTATGCCTACTATAAAATATTTAATAGAAAAGGGTGCCAAGGTAATACTTTGCTCACACCTTGGAAAACCAAAGGGAGAGCCAAAACCAGAACTTTCATTAGCTCCAGTGGCTAAAAGACTTTCAGAAATGTTAGGAAAAAAAGTAGTTTTTGCTAGAGACGAAAATGTAGTTGGAGAAAATGCTAAAAAAGCTGTAGCAGCAATGCAAGATGGCGATGTAGTATTATTAGAAAATACAAGATACAGAAAAGAAGAAACTAAAAATGTAGAAACTTTTTCAAAAGAATTAGCTTCATTAGCAGATGTATTTGTAAATGATGCTTTCGGAACTGCTCATAGAGCTCACTGTTCTACAGTAGGGGTTACTGAATTCTTAGATACAGCTGTTTGCGGATACTTAATACAAAAGGAATTAAAATTCTTAGGAAATGCAGTAGAAAATCCTGAAAGACCATTTGTAGCAATTTTAGGAGGATCAAAGGTTTCTGATAAATTAGGAGTTATAGATAACTTATTAGATAAAGTTGATACTTTAATAATAGGTGGAGGAATGGCTTACACATTCTTAAAGGCTCTAGGTCATGAAATAGGAAAGTCACTTCTAGAAGAAGATAAGATAGAATATGCAAAAAATATGATAGAAAAAGCAGAAAGCAAAGGAATAAAATTATTGCTTCCAGTGGATGGAGTTTGTGCAAAAGAATTCGCTGAAAAGGCTGAGCCAATAGTTTCAGAAGGAAGAGATGTGCCAGCAGATTGCTTAGGATTAGACATTGGACCAAAATCAGCTGAATTATTTGCTGAAGCAATAAAAGAAGCAAAAACAGTAGTTTGGAACGGACCAATGGGAGTTTTTGAATTCCCTAACTTTGCAAAAGGAACACTTGCAGTAGCAAAAGCTATGGCAGATAGCAGTGCTACTACTATAATAGGCGGCGGAGATAGTGCAGCAGCTGTTAATGGATTAGGATACGGTGAAAAGATGACTCACATTTCAACTGGTGGTGGAGCATCACTTGAATTCTTAGAAGGAAAAGAATTACCAGGAATAGCAGCACTTAATGATAAATAGTCTAAAGGAAAGAAATTAGTGTGCTAGAGGGGCGTAGTCAGTGTGCTAGAGGGCTAGAGAAGGAGGATTTTCCTCCGCGATGCTACGGAAAATCTTCATTTATAGTTTAGTTGGTGGGAAAAGCGGAGCTTTTCCGCCAACTAGCCAACTAGCCAACTAGCCAACTAGCCAACTAGCCAACTAGCCAACTAGCCAACAAAAAAACTGGGGTAGAAATGGAGAGGGAGACTAGAGCAAAAATCTGGGGTGAAAAAACTAGCCCTCTAGCCCTCTAGCCCTCCAGTCCACTAGCCCCCTAAAATAAGGGAGGTTGTTTAATATGAGAAAGGCAATTATTGCGGGAAATTGGAAGATGAATAAAACAGTTAAAGAGGCTGTTGCATTTATAGATGAATTAAAACCATTAGTAAAAGATGCAAAATGTGATGTAGTTGTTTGTCCAACATTTGTATGCTTAGATGCAGTTTTAAAAGCTGCAGAGGGAAGCAATATAAAAGTTGGAGCTCAAAACATGCATTTTGAAGAAAGTGGAGCTTTCACAGGAGAAGTGGCTCCAGCTATGCTTAAAGAAATGGGTGTTCACTATGTAATAATTGGACATAGTGAAAGAAGACAATATTTTAATGAAACAGATGAAACTGTAAATAAAAAGTTAAAGAAAGCTTTTGAACATAATATAGCACCAATATTATGTATAGGTGAAAGCCTTCAAGAAAGAGAAGGAAATATAACTGAGGAAGTTTTAGCAACACAAGTTAAATTAGACCTTGCAGGATTAACTGCTGAGCAGGTTGCCAATTTAGTAATAGCTTACGAGCCAATTTGGGCTATAGGTACAGGAAAAACTGCTACATCTGAGCAAGCTAATGAAACTATAGGATTCATTAGAAAAACTGTAGAAAAGATATATAATAGTGAAATAGCAGAAAAAGTTAGAATACAATATGGTGGATCTGTTAAACCAGCTACAATAAAGGAACAAATGAGTATGTCACACATAGATGGCGCCTTAGTTGGAGGAGCAAGTCTAAAAGCTGATGATTTCTCTAAAATAGTAAACTTTTAATTAGTGGGCCGGAGATTAGTGTGCTAGAGTGCTAGTGTGCTAGAGTGCTAGAGAAGGAGGGTTTTCCTCCGCTGCGCTATGGAAAATCTTGATTTATAGTTTAGTTGGCGGGAAAAGCGGAGCTTTTCCGCCAACTAGCCAACAAAGAATCGGGGATTAATGGGACACGGAGATTAGAGCAAAAGCTAGGATGAAAACCTAGCCCTCTAGCCCCCTAGCCCTCTAACGAAAGGGGTGTTCAAATGGAAAAGAAGCCAGTTATGCTGATGATATTAGATGGATACGGAATTTCAGATAAAGAAGATGGTAATGCAGTAAAAGCTGCGCATAAGCCAAATTATGATACGCTATACAATAACTATCCTCACACTCAGCTAAATGCCAGTGGTTTAAGCGTTGGACTTCCAGAAGGACAAATGGGTAACTCAGAAGTTGGACACTTAAATATAGGAGCAGGTAGAATAGTTTATCAAGAATTAACTAGAATAACAAAGGAAAAGCAAGAAGGAAAATTTGAGCAAAATGAAGCTTTTTTATGGGCAATAGATAATGCAAAAGAAAAGGACTCCGCATTACACCTAATGGGGTTATTATCTGATGGAGGAGTTCATTCACATATAGAACATTTAAAAGGATTATTGGATCTTGCCAAGAATAAAGGATTAAAGAAGGTATATATTCACGGATTTTTAGATGGCCGTGATGTACCACCAGCTTCAGCGAAAAAATACATAAGAGATATAGAAGAATACTGTGGTAAAATAGGTATTGGAAAGTTAGCTACTATAGCTGGAAGATATTATGCTATGGATAGAGATAATAGATGGGAAAGAGTAGAACTTGCATACAATGCTTTGGTTTTAGGTAAAGGTGAAGAAGTTAATAGTGCATTAGAAGGTATAGAAAAATCCTATAATGACAATAAAACTGATGAATTTGTTCTTCCTACAATAGTATTAGAAGATGGAAAGCCTACAGCTACTATTAAAAATGGAGATTCAATTATATTCTTTAACTTTAGACCAGATAGAGCTAGAGAATTAACTAGAGCCTTAAATGACAAGGTGTTTGAAGGTTTCAAAAGAGAAAATTTAGATTTGCATTTTGTATGCATGACACAATATGATAAAACTATAGAAAATGTAAAAATAGCTTATAAACCACAAACCTTAGAGAATACTCTTGGAGAATATATAAGTAGTTTGGGTAAAAAGCAACTAAGAATTGCTGAAACAGAAAAATATGCCCATGTAACTTTCTTCTTTAATGGAGGAGTGGAAGCACCAAATGAAGGTGAAGATAGAGCATTGATACCTTCTCCAAAGGTTGCAACTTATGATTTGAAACCAGAAATGAGTGCTTATGAAGTTACAGAAGAATTATTAAAAAGATTAGATGAAGATAAATATGATCTTATTATATTAAATTATGCAAATCCAGATATGGTTGGACATACAGGTGTATTTGAAGCTGCTAAAAAGGCTATAGAAACAGTGGATGAATGTATTGGCAAAGTTGTAAACAAGGTTTTAGAAAAAGACGGAACTGTATTTATAACTGCAGACCATGGAAATTCAGAGCAAATGATAGATTATTCCACAGGAAAGCCTATGACAGCTCATACCACAGGTCCTGTACCATTTTTATATGTGTCTAATAATTCCGCTGGCAAAACTTTAAAAGATGGTGGAAAATTAGCAGACATAGCTCCAACTATACTTAAGGAAATGGGAATTCAAAAACCTGAGGAAATGACAGGGGAAGCGATTATTTAGTGTGCTAGTGTGCTAGTGGGCCGTATTTAGTGTGCTAGTGGGCTAGTGTGCTAGGGTGCTAGATAAGGGGGATTTTTTTAGCGAGCTAAAAAATCTGCTAATTTAGTGGGTTCTGGAAAGAAATCCTATAAATTAAGTATTAATAATAAATAAAAACTAGGTAAATAATAACTAAGTAAATATTATGTAATTTAAAAAATTATATATAATAATAATAATTAATATTGCGGTAATTAATAATGTATTAGTATTTTAACTTTCATTCTAAATTTTAAATTAAAAGCATTTATTTATTCAATTTAGAAATTAAAATTTATATATGAAAGTTGATTTATTCAATATTAATTATTCAGCATTAATTATTAATTAAAAAAATCGGAGGGATAATTAGATGAAAAACTATATTGAAATCATTGATGTTTATGCAAGACAAATATTGGATTCAAGATCAAACCCAACAGTTGAAGTTGAAGTTACATTAGAAGATGGATCAGTAGGAAGAGCAGCAGTTCCATCAGGAGCATCTACTGGTATATTTGAAGCAGTAGAATTAAGAGATGGAGATAAAAATGTTTACCTTGGAAAAGGTGTTTTAAAAGCAGTAGAAAATGTAAATACATTAATTGCTGATGAATTAGTTGGAATGAACGTTTTAGATCAAGTAGCTATAGATAAAGCTATGATAGAGCTTGATGCAACACCTAACAAAGGAAAATTAGGAGCAAATGCTATGCTAGGAGTTTCATTAGCATGTGCTAGAGCAGCAGCTGAATCTTTAGGATTAAGCTTATATCAATATATCGGAGGAGTTAACGGTAAGGTATTACCAGTTCCAATGATGAACATAATCAATGGTGGATCTCACGCTGACAATAACGTGGATTTACAAGAGTTCATGATAATGCCTGTAGGAGCTGAAAGTTTCTCAGAAGCATTAAGAATGTGTTCAGAAACATTCCATGCATTAAAATCAATATTAAACAAAAAAGGATTAGCAACTGGTGTTGGTGATGAAGGTGGATTTGCTCCAAACCTAAACAGCAACGAAGAAGCTATAGAAGTTATAATAGAAGCTATAAAAGCTGCAGGATATGAGCCAGGAAAAGATTTATTCATAGCTCTAGACCCAGCATCATCTGAGTTCTTTAACACAGAATCAAACATGTATGAATTAAAAGGAGAAGGTAAAACATTAACTCCAGCTGAAATGGTTGAATTCTATGCTGACTTAGTGAAAAAATATCCAATAATCTCTATAGAAGACGGTATGGCTGAAGAAGATTGGGAAGGTTGGAAACTTATAACTGAAAAACTTGGTGACAGAGTTCAATTAGTTGGAGACGACCTATTTGTTACAAACACTGAAAGATTAAAAATGGGTATCGAAAGAAAGACAGCTAACTCAATACTTATAAAACTTAACCAAATAGGAACATTAACAGAAACATTAAATGCTATAGAAATGGCTGAAAGAGCTGGATATACTGCAGTTGTATCTCACAGATCTGGAGAAACTGAAGATACTACTATAGCTGACTTAGTTGTAGCTGTTAATGCAGGACAAATAAAAACAGGAGCTCCTTCAAGAAGTGAAAGAGTTGCTAAATACAACCAATTATTAAGAATAGAAGAAGAATTATGTGAAATGGGCGAATACAGAGGAATAAAAGCATTCTATAACATAAATAGATAATAAACATAATATTTTATCCCATGACTACCTGGCGTAACACTCCCACTTCTAACAAAGTGGGAGATAACGGCAGCTACGTCCCTGGATAACGATCTCTTAGCTTCAGTTGGAGTAAAAACTCCATCTGAAGCTAAGAGTTCTGTTTATAAACGTAATAAAACTATAAAAGATCTTGAAATATAATAAAAACTATAAAAGATCTTGAAATATAATAAATATAATAAAATATCTTAATATAGAATGTTTATAATATTGAATAAATATTGTATTTTGTGATATAATTGTAAAATACAGAATAGAATAAAGGGGTCACATGAAGTACCCCTTTATTGTTATTGTAATTTTATGTGGGGTGTGCTAAAATAGTCATGTGTTTTATCACACGGGGAGGTGAAACTATGCAAAAATTACTAGTGGCTATGCAAATAATTTTTTCAATTGCAATCATTGTATCAATACTAATGCAGCCAAGTAAAGCAGATGGTTTTAATAATTTTGCAGCACCAAGTCAGGATACTTTTTACGCAAGACATAATGTGAGAACGTCAGAAAAAGTTTTAGCAAGAATTACTGTAATATCAAGTGTATTATTTGCCGTTGTTACAATGGCAATAAATATAATAAAATAAAAGTTAATATAGGAGGAATAGAAAGTGAATAGTTATATTTATGCAACTATTGCCGGTGTTTTAGCATTAATATTTGCTTTTGTTCTTGGAAGTGCCATATCTAAAGAAGAAGTTGGTACTGACAGAATGAAAGAAATAGCAGGCTACATACATGAGGGTGCTATGGCTTTCTTAGGAAGAGAGTATAAGGCATTATCAATATTTATAGTAATAGTATTTTTACTTATTGGTTTCTTATTAGCATGGGAAACAGCAATATGTTTCGTAGTAGGAGCTATATTCTCAATATTAGCAGGTTACTTCGGAATGGTTGTTGCTACTAAAGCAAACGTAAGAACTGCAAATGCAGCTAGAAATGGACAATCAAAGGCTCTTGAAATTGCATTCTCAGGTGGAGCTGTTATGGGAATGTCAGTTGTTGGTCTTGGAATAGTAGGTTTAAGTGTATTATACCTAGTATTCGGTGGAAACACTAACTTTATAACAGGTTTTGGACTAGGTGCCAGCTCAATAGCTTTATTTGCCCGTGTTGGTGGTGGAATATACACTAAAGCAGCAGACGTTGGAGCAGACCTTGTTGGTAAGGTAGAAGCAGGAATACCAGAAGATGACCCAAGAAACCCAGCAGTTATAGCAGACAACGTTGGAGACAATGTTGGTGACGTTGCTGGTATGGGAGCTGACTTATTTGAATCTTATGTTGGATCTATAATATCAGCTTTAACTCTTGGTGCTTTATTTACAGGAACAGTTAGCATTGAAAAAGGAGCTGTAGTATTCCCAATGTTATTATCAGCAGTAGGAATTGTAGCTTCAATCATTGGTATTTTAATAGCTAGAAAGAGTAAATCTTCAAACCCACAAAAGGCTTTAAATACAGGAACAACTATAAGTGGTGTTTTAGTTATAATAGTGGCTTTTGTATTAAGTAACTATGTATTTGGTAACTTAAAAGCTTTTGCTGCTATAACAGCAGGATTAGTTGTTGGTATGTTAATAGGTAAAATAACAGAAATGTATACTTCTGATGAATATAAATCTGTTAAGAAAATTGGTATGCAATCAGAAACAGGTGCAGCTACAACAATAATATCTGGATTAGCAGTAGGAATGTACTCTACTGTATTACCAATAATACTTATTGGTATAGGAGTTTTAGTTTCATTCTTCGTAATGGGTGGAGCAACTGAAGTACCACATGGATTATATGGTATAGCACTAGCAGCTGTAGGTATGCTTTCAACTACAGGTATAACTGTTGCAGTTGATGCATATGGCCCAATAGCAGATAATGCTGGTGGTATAGCTGAAATGTCAGGACTTCCTCACGAAGTAAGAGAAATAACTGACAAACTAGACTCAGTTGGTAACACAACTGCAGCTATAGGTAAAGGATTTGCAATAGGTTCAGCAGCTCTTACAGCTCTTGGATTATTTGCATCTTATGCTCAAGCAGTTGGATTAAAAGGAATAGACTTATTAAATCCAGTAACACTTACAGGATTATTAGTAGGAGCAATGCTTCCATTCCTATTTGGCGCTTTAACAATGGAATCAGTTGGTAAAGCAGCTAATGAAATGATAGAAGAAGTTAGAAGACAATTTAAAACAATTCCAGGAATCATGGAAGGAAAAGGCAAGCCCGACTATAAGAAATGCGTTGACATTTCAACAGGTGCAGCATTAAAAGAAATGTTATTACCAGGAATACTTGCTATAGTAGTTCCTCTATTAATAGGTTTATTACTAGGAGCAGAAGCTCTAGGTGGACTAATAGGTGGAGCTGTTGCAACAGGAGTTCTTATGGCTATATTCATGGCTAACTCTGGTGGTGCATGGGATAATGCTAAGAAATATATCGAAGGTGGAGCTCACGGTGGAAAAGGCAGCGACGCTCACAAAGCAGCAGTTGTTGGTGACACTGTAGGAGACCCATTCAAAGATACATCAGGCCCAGCTATGAACATATTAATAAAACTTATGACAATAGTTTCACTAGTATTTGCACCAGTAATAGTTAAATTTGGTGGAGTATTATTAAATCTTTTCAAATAAGATATTAAAAGCGCACTTTACAGTGCGCTTTATTTTTTTACCTTAGGGGATAAAATTTTACTTTTATGCACAAAACATAAGGTGGATTATTGACCATGATATGGTATAATCCACTTTTAAATTTTCTTATCTTGACAGCTATGAACCTTGAGGTGTATCCATGTGGGGATCTAGGGCAATTCTAAGGGTTTCTCCTAATAGGTTGAAGCTAAGGACTGTAAGTAAAATAAACATTCCAGGAAATATAGCCATATGCGGCTTGTCTGTTATATAGCCTTGTGCATTTTGAAGCATACTCCCCCAAGAAGCCATAGGCTGCTGAACCCCAAGGCCTAAGAAACTTAAAGAGGACTCAGTAAGTATTGCCCCGGCTATATTTAATGTAGACATAACAATAATAGAAGAAATAACATCTGGTATAATGTGTTTCAAAATTATATGGAAATTACCAGCACCTAGGGATTTAGAACATAAAACATATTCCCTTTGTTTATAAGAAAGAGTTTCAGAACGTACTACTCTAGCAACGCCCATCCAACCAAATAGACCGATTATAATGATTATATTATTTATATTTGGTTCCAAATACGCATTAGCTATTAATATAAGAAAGAAAGTAGGTATGCACATAAGTATATCTATAAGTCTCATAAGCAGGCTATCTACTATACCTCCTAAATAACCACTTACAACGCCTATTATAGTTCCAAGGGAAATTGATACCAACATGGATAGAAAACCTACCTTAAGTGATATTCTTCCACCATAAAGAGCTCTTGTAAAATAATCTCTTCCCAGTTCATCGGTTCCAAATAGGTGTTGCAGACTTGGGCTGGCTAATTTATTTGAAACATTTATTTTGTTTGGATCATAAGGAGATAAAAAAGCCAATAAGGAACATAAAATAATTATTCCTAATATTATTAGTGAAATTAAGGCTAGTTTATTTTTTTTAAAATGTATTTTTAAATTTATAAAAAGTCTGCTACTCATTATTTATCCACCACCCTAATTCTTGGATCTACAATTCCATAAAGAATGTCTGAAATTAAGTTTCCTAAAATAAGCAATGAAGAAGATATCATAGTTATAGCCATAATTACAGGATAATCTCTGTTAAAAATAGCTTCTACACCAAATCTCCCCATACCCGGCCATCCGAATATAGTTTCTGTAATAAAGGCTCCTGAAACAAGCTCTGGAAGACTCATTCCCAATATGGTTATTAAAGGAAGAATTGAATTTTTTAAAACATGCCTATATAAAACTGCTCTAGTGGAAAGCCCTTTACTTAAAGCTGTTATTACATAATCTTCATTTAATTGATCTAAGGCACTAGAACGTATATATCTTGTAAGCACCGCTACATTTGGAAAACACAACACAGTACAAGGCATTATACTATGCTTAATTAAATCCCAAGTAGAATCTACTCCTATACTTCTCATACCTGATGCAGGTAATATTTTTAGTTTGCTAGAGAAAAGTATAACAATTAGCATGGCAAACCAAAAGCTTGGAATAGATATACCCACATAGGATATACCCGTAATAATATTGTCTGTTTTTCTATTTTTCTTTAAAGCAGAAATCATGCCCAAGGGAATAGAGATAATTACAGAAATTAGCATAGTAACTCCCATAAGTCCAAGGGTAGTAGGGAGACGAGCAGCTATTTCTTTAATAACAGGTTCATGAGTAATATAGGAAAACCCTAAATTACCTTGCATAGAATTTTTTAGCCACTTTACATATCTTATAGGTATGGGATCATTTAAACCTAGACTTTCTTTAATCCTAGTAACTTGTGCAGCGCTCATTTTAGGGGTTATAAAAGCATGAGCTGGATTCCCCGGTGCTAAGTTCATAAGTGCAAAAGAAATTATAGATATAACAAACAACATAGGTATAGCTTGCAAAATTCTTTTAAATACGTATTTTTTCATAGTTCACCAACCCTTCATGCACCCCATGGGTGCAAATATTAGCAAATTTGGATTTAATTACATTATTATTTGAATACCATATGGAAATTATAGGGGTGCAAACTAAAGTCTACACCCCATACTCCCATAATTCTATAATTCTAATATGAATTTTTATATTTCAATTGCCCTTATATTACCATTGATGCACCGCTTAAATGCTTTAGATTGTATACACCATATAACAGCATTGGCTGCATATTGGTATTGATATACGATAGCTTTGCACCCTTGGGGTGTTATTTTTCAATAAAGTATAATTTGGATAAATCTTCAAACATGTATATTGGAACTGTTTTAGCCTTCTCTACTCCACCAATATTGCCGCTTACACCTATCATTGAAATAGCGTAATCAATATTGTATTGAGCAGCATCTTCAGCTAATTTCTTTTGAATAGTTTCATACATTTCTTTTCTCTTAGCTTCATTAGTCTCTATGGCAGCTTTTTTCCATAGGTCGTCTAATTCAGCATTAGAGTATCCAGTCCAGTTCATAGCGCCGCCTTTTACAAATAATCCAGAGTAAGAATCAGGGTCTGTGCCACAAACATAAGCATTTAATGTCATATCAAAAGTTTTAGGAGTTTCTCCAAATAATTGAGAGAAGAATGCTTGTTGTTCAAGTGGTACTGGTTTAACATCTATTCCTATAGCTTTTAAGTTTTCTTTAATCACATTAAATTGATTTATATCTCTTTCGCTTCCGGCTATATATCCAAATTTTAAAGTGCCATTTGAAACATTAGCTTTTTTCATTAATTCCTTAGCTTTTTCTACATTATAATCATAATGTTCAACTTTATCTGTATAATATAAAGTGCTTGGTGGGAATACAGAATAAGCTGGTTTAGCATTTTCTACATTTTCAAATACACTTTTTAGTAAATCTTGTTTATTTATAGCATAGCTTATAGCCTGTCTAACCTCTTTTTTAGCTATAAGTTTATTTTCAAAATTAAATGCCATATATTCTGGCATAGACTCATCAAATTTATAAGTTTTGTATTTTGAGTCTTTTGAATAAGTGTTGAATTTCTTTTCGCTTAAGTATGTTGCATTTATTTCTCCATTTTCAAAAGCGATAGAGCTGCTATTTTTATCAGCAGAAACTTTATAAACGATTTGTTCTATATGAGGTTTACCACCAAAATAATCATTAAATCTTTCAAGAGTTAAGTGATCTCCCTTTTTCCATTCTTTAAATTTGTAAGGACCTGATCCAACAGGTGTATTATTTTTTTCTGATTTAGCTAAGTCTTTTTCACTTTCATAAACATGTTTTGGAATTGGACGTAAGCTACCGATAGCTCCTTTAAAAGGCATATATACTTGAGGTAATTTGATTTCTAAATTTAAATCATCTATTTTTTTCATTTCAAATTTCTTGCCGCCTATTAAAAAACCTTCCCTATCACCTATACCTTGCTTTTCATCCCAAATAGTATTTATGGAGAAAATAATGTCATCTACAGTTATTTTCTTTCCATCATGCCATTTAAGATTGTCCTTTAATTTAATTTTATAAGTTAGTTTATCAGCTGATTCCTCTACTTTATCAGCTAAATAATATCTAATTTCGTTACTGTCCATAACAAACAATGGACTAAATAAAGCATTATTAACAGTAAAAGTTACTCTGTTATCTTGATAAAATGGATTTAGTTTTGTAGGGTCTGTGCCAAAAGCAAAAACCATTGTTCCACCATCTTTAATTTTTTCTTCTTTAGCAGCAGTTGCTTTTGTGTCTTTTTTAGCTGTAGAATTTCCACAAGCCACAAGACCTAAGCTACAAGTTACCGCAAGAAGAAGACTTAATATTTTTTTCTTTTTCATCTAGCTTCCCCCTTTATAATAATGTCGGTTTAACCCGAAATTCATTATAGGTTACATGGCAATATTTATCAATACAAAAAACACATTATAGACATTTTGTATGAATATGACGGTATCTATAGGGAAAATGTATAAATTAATCATATTTTGCAAAATAAATAATGGTTATATTGTTATTATTTTACTAACACTTAAAAATATCAATAACTATAATTAAAAAACATAAAATATATATGAAATATAAATGTTATATAATTATATAAATGTATTATAAATTTCAAAAACTCCATATCTTAAGAAATCTATGGTAATGTATGTAGTATAATGGTAATATGAGAATAATAAATATTATTTTAAGGTGTTTCAAGAAAAATACATGATTATAGCAAAATTACATAAAATAATAAAATAAAACATATTGAGAGGAGGGAAAGTTACTAATTTGCTAAAAGCATAGTTGAAGTAATAAGTTAAAGAAATTTTAGCATATATAAAGTAACGATATTATGAATATAAGAGAAGTTATTCTTTCTTTTATGAAGGAAAAGGCATATAAACCGATGGATATAACTGAATTAGCTAAAATATTTGGTATAGGAAAAAAGGAAATGAAGGCCTTTAAAAACACATTAAAGAGTATGGAGAAGGATGGGCAAATAGTAAAAACTAGAACAGAGCACTATGGACTTCCAGATAAAATGGGATTATTGCCTGGGAAACTTCAATGTCATGCTAGAGGATATGGATTTGTCATAACTGATGAAGAGGGGCCAGATATTTTTGTATCTTCATCCAATATGAATGGAGCTATGAATGGCGATAGAGTAATGGTAAAGGTTACAAGAGAGAAAATAGCTAACAAAAAGTGTGAAGGAGAAATAATAAGAATACTAGAAAGGGCTAATGCCAATGTAATAGGTACTTATGAAGACAGTAGAAATTTTGGATTTGTAATTCCCCACGATAAGAGAATAGCACAGGATATATTTATTCCTAAGGGGGAAAAGAATGGTGCCCAAAAGGATGATATAGTAATTGTAGAAATTACTCAATGGCCAGAGCCTAGAAGAAACCCAGAAGGAAGAATATTAGAGATACTAGGTAAAAAAGGTGAAAAAGGCATCGACATATTGTCCATAATAAAGAAATATGGCTTGCCAGAAGAGTTCCCACCAAAAGTTGAAAATTATACAGATGCCATAGAAATGGAAATACCACAGGAAGAATATAAAAGAAGAAAAGATTTAAGAGATGTAAGAATGGTTACTATAGACGGAGAAGATGCTAAAGACCTAGATGATGCAGTTTCTATAAAAAAACTTGAAAATGGAAATTACTATTTAGGCGTACATATAGCAGATGTTTCTCATTATGTAAAGGAAAATTGTCCTTTAGATAAGGAAGCCTTAAAAAGAGCTACATCTGTTTACTTAATAGACAGAGTAATTCCAATGCTTCCTAAAAAGTTATCCAATGGCATATGTAGTTTAAATCCAAAGGAAGATAGATTAACCTTAAGCTGTTTAATGGAGATAAACAAAGAGGGTAAAGTTGTAAAGTACGAAATAGTAGAAAGTATAATCAGAACAGATGAAAGAATGACTTATACTGATGTAACTAAAATATTAAGGGATAATGATCAAGAACTTATACAAAAGTATGATTATTTAATAGAAGACTTTAAGGCAATGGAAGAGCTTTGTAATATACTTTACAATAAGAGATTAAAAAGAGGCGCTATAGATTTTGACTTTGAAGAATGCAAAATAATACTAAATCCACAGGGTAAACCTATAGACATTAAACCATATGAAAGAGCCATAGCTAATAGAATGATAGAAGAGTTTATGCTAGTTTGTAATGAAACAGTAGCTGAGCACATGTTCTGGGCTAACACTCCTTTTGTATATAGAGTTCACGAGGATCCAGATGAAGAAAAATTAGCGCACTTTAGTGAATTTGCTCATAACTTAGGGGTAGCTATAAGATGGGCTAATGAAATACATCCTAAAATACTTCAAGGGGTAATAGAGCAGGTAAAGGGTAAAGATGAAGAAGTTGTCATAAACACACTTTTACTTCGTTCCTTAAAACAAGCTAGGTATTCACCAGAGTGCATAGGTCACTTTGGCTTGGCAGCTAAATACTACTGTCACTTTACATCTCCAATAAGAAGATATCCAGACCTTATAATTCATAGAATTATAAAGGAATTTATAAATGGAAGATTAGATCAAAAGAAATTTGCTAGTTTAGAAAAGGCAGTGGATTATGCATCTATTCAATCTTCAGAAAGAGAAAGAGTTGCAGATGAAGCAGAAAGAGAAGTAGATGACTTAAAGAAAGCTGAATACATGAGCGAAAGAATTGGAGAAGAATATAGCGGAATAATTTCTTCAGTAACAAACTTTGGAATGTTTGTAGAGCTTCCAAATACCGTAGAAGGACTTGTACACATAAGCACCTTAGATGACGATTACTATATTTATGACGAAAAACACCTTTGTTTAATAGGTGAAAAAACTAAAAATACCTATAGATTAGGTAATAAAGTAAAAGTTAAAGTAGAAAGCGTAGATTTAGATGCTTACGAAGTAAACTTTACATTATTAAAGGAAGAAAAACCAGCGGAGGAGCCAATAGAATCTAAAGAAGATGATATACCATCTTATGAATATAAAATAATATCACTAGAGGACTTCGAAAGCGAAGAGTAAGCAGAAATTGCGGCACAAGTGCCGCAATTTCTGGCTTAAGTGTGCTAGTGTGCTAGAGGACTAGAGGGCTAGTGAAGGAGGATTTTCCTCCGCTTTGCTATGGAAAATCTTTGATTTATCCGATGACTACCTGCCGTAACACTCCCACTTCTAACAAAGTGGGAGATAACGGCAGCTACGTCCCTGGATAACGATCTCTAACCTTCAGATGGAGTAAAAACTCCATCTGAAGCTAAGAGCTCTGTTTATAAAAAAGAAAGGCTAATAATATTTTTTAGGCGTAGCCGTTCTTTTAGTCCCTAGTTCCCAATCACTAATCGTCAAATGATTTAAGTTAAGACCAAAAGGATGGATAACATAATTTCACAACGTGAAATTATGTTATCTTTTTTAAATTTTAAAAATTTTTCGTAATGCAATGAAGAAAAATTCACTTTAACTATTAATTCTTAATTCTTTGTGCTTAGAGTATAATTTTAGTAGGCAAAGATAGTAGTAATTACTGCTTAGAAAATTTAAAAGGAGATACAAAAAGTATCTCCCATGTACATAAAAAATCCATTATAATGTAAGTTAAGAAAACTATAAGATAATGGGTGATATTATGTACAATACAAGTTTAAACGATAAAGAGATAACTTTCAATGATTTAGAGAAAAAAATATATAAATATGTATGTGAAGAAGCATGTAGGTTCATGAAAGAGGTGCTAACGCACCTAGACCGAAGGTTGTTGGATGAAAGAGATACTAAAGTTTATAGAAATAAAGGTTTTAAACATACGTGTTTAAAAACTATAATGGGAAATATAGAACTTGATAGACGTATATATGAGTATAAAACTGATGATGGTAAACTGGCTTATAAATTTTTATTAGATGAATATTTGCAAATGGATACAATAGGACATATTTCAACTACGTTAGTAGAAAAAATCGTAGATAATGTGACTAATGTTTCTTATAGGGATACTGCAAAAAACATTAAAGAGTTAACCAACCAAGAAATCAGTCATACAGCAGTATGGAATGTAGTACAAAAATTAGGTTCTAAACTTGAAGAAAAAGAAGAAAGAAAAATACTATTAAATAAAAAAGGTAAATTAAATGGATCGAAAGAAGTTAAAGTTTTATTTCAAGAAATGGATGGAATTTGGTTGAGTATCCAAGGAAAAGATAAACCTAAAGGAAAAAAGTCTAAAAAGAAAGA
>NZ_CABDWS010000009.1 GCF_901447495.1 Haloimpatiens lingqiaonensis | reverse complement strand
AACTATGGAATTGGGAGAATCCCCACAGAAAAACATAGATACTTTCTTATCTATACTAAAATATAAAAATAAATAAGTTTATAGTCAGTTAAATGACTGCTATAAACTTATTATACGAGGAGGAAATCATATGAGATGTGTTGATGATACATATGAAACAGAGTTGAATTTTGTGGACCAATTTGAACTATCAAGAAATGGTATGGTTAAAGAAATTAAAACAGAGTTCGATATAGTTAGATATTGTTTGGCAGAACAAAATAAATCACAAGAACAATACGCACCTGTGTTTGATAGAATTATAATAATGCCAATAAGAAAATTGCTTTGTGAAAAAAATTCTGTGCTAATAAAAATTTGTCCAGACTTTTTAATGCCAAAATTAATAGGTGTTGAATCGGAATTGTCTGAAGGACATAAAGTTATTTTGCCACCATATAAAATTTCATCGATGCAGGATTGGATGCCTGTTAAAGAATGGTTAGAACAGAGTATATCTAGCTTTAACAGAACACCTGAAACCATAGGCAAAATGTTTCCTGATTTCACATATGAATATATAAAAAATAAACTAGATAGGAAAAATAGGGCAAAATTAGATTCATTTTATCAAAAAGAAGAAGTGCAATTTAAGGGTGAGAAGATAATTATTTATACTAAAAAGGATCCAGATAACAGTTTAATAAATATAGAAATATTTGAGATGTTAGATAAAATTGGGTACAACTCCTTAAATCTATATAATTTTATTAAACATATGTCCGATAAACGAGGGGCTCATATTGATGTCGCTCATTCAATTCTTATTGAAACACTTAATAATAGGGATGGATTAGGCTTAACCCCAGTAACATATTTTGCTATCCAAATGATATATGCTGCTAAAAAACAGATTTTAGAATTAAGTGATTATTGGGAAGATATGCCTGAGTTGATGGTTTAATTAAGTATTTAAGAAAACATTAGAATAATAAGAGAACAGGCAAATTGTATAAATGACGTTATATGATAGGGGAAAGGGGGTAATAAGTTATGAACCATATAAAACTAAATGATATTCTAGGTTTAAACACTGAAGAGATTAATAATAGCAAAATAGAACTTAATATGCAAGCTGGAGTAGGTGGAGAGGCATATATTGATCTTTGGCTCTGTTGTGATGAAATGGATAAAAGAAATGGGACCTGCCCTGAATGTGGTTATTGGGGATGGTATGGTAATCAAAGAAATTTTAGACCAGGTCAATGGGTATTTAGCTTTGTAAGATTAAGAGATGATGAATGGCTCTTTACTTCAGCAGCAGAGATTATTGAAGTACCAGAAAATACATTTGCAAAAGTAAAAATCATTGATAAGTATAAGCCTTATTTTGGGAGGTTAGTTATTCAACTTGTTAAGGGGAACACTTTTGCTCGGTATACTTTTAATCTTTCGAAGTATATAGAAGACAGTAGCATAAAAACAATTTTACCAGATTTATACGGCGGTGAAGACTTTCCTGGATATGATAAGGTTAGATTATCATATAAGCAATTGGAAACCATAATTAAATACGGAAAAAATGATTGGATCGCAGCCCTAGAAAATCAAAAGGCAGTATACTTATTGACAGATAAGACTAATGGGAAGATGTATGTTGGTTCCGCCACAAGTGATTATGGAATGCTACTACAGCGATGGAGAAGCTATATTGAAAATGGTCATGGTGGAAACAAAGAGTTAGTAGAATTAGTAAATATGAAAGGTTTTGATTATATAAAAGTAAACTTCCATTATTCTATTCTTGAAAATTATAATGCAAAGGTAGATGATCTTGTTATATTAGAAAGAGAATCTTGGTGGAAAGAAATATTGCAGACTAGAATATTTGGATATAACAAGAACTAGGATTAGGGGGTAGGTCAATGATCAATGCAGAAAAGAAAAAAGCATTACTTGAATTGTTAAAGACGAATACAGGGTTAGTGGAAAGCTATTATTTTACTTTAGAACAAATAGGTGATCTTAAAACTAATTATATAGATTATATGACAACCGCACCTATAGATGTTAATACCGAATTAAAGCGTCTAGTAGGAGCTAATTATGATTTATGTACAGCATTATTAACTATGCTTTTAAGAGAGGATCACTTCTCCAATGGAGAATTTGAAATAAGGTATGAGCAAGGACAAGTCACACCTATTATAAAAAAAATGCTTGAATTACTCTAAAAACTTACTATTTTGAAAGGAGAAAGTATGGATAAGAAAAAATGGGAATTTTCAAAACCGCTTGAGTATGATATACTATCTCATACTCAAAATTTTGTAACAGGTTTCCAAGTTAAAGCGCCAGAACAAAATAAAGAATTAGAAAAAGCATTAGCGAAGAACTATGAGAATAGACAAAAGACGCAGGAAGCAATTGAACAAACAGCAATAAATACTAGTGAAACCAATGTGCATTTACAAAATGTTATAGTAAACCAAAATGATTATATAACAATATTAAAAGAACAAATTGATTTACAAAACAAGCAGCTAGAATTAAATGAACAGCAATTAGCAATTCTTAAAAATATTTTTTCATCTACAGAAGATGGTGTCGCTGTTGAACAGGAAATTTTGAAACTTATCCAAGAACAAATCGATTCAAATCATCCGCTATGGGACTTTCTAAAAGATAAAGGAGGAGATGTGGCTGTAGCGGGTATTACCGCAGGAGCACCAGTTATATACAATGCAATTAGGATGTTTTTATTATCAAAGGGTATAAATTTACCATAGCATTGATTTTGGGGATTTGTCTTATAAAAAAAACACCCGCAGTTTGGACAAGGCGAGTGTTTTTTTTGGATTTCATCCTACTTATATTTTTATACCATTCTTAAAACTCACTTGAATTTTATCTTTCTCATAAACTGTCAAGTAATCTACTAGACTATTCCATAAAAGTGGGTCAAATTCTGAAATTAATCCATCTTGTTTTTGCAACTCATCTAGGAAGATTTCCAAGTTTTTATGCCTAGTTATTTTATCCTTAATCTGCTCAGTTGTAAGCTCTAGGTTAGCCTTAGTGGTATCAAACTTTTCTACGAGGCTATCGTATCTTCTTTTATATTCTTCTTGGTCTAAAGCTGTATGGGCATTCTGATTAATAATATCTTGAATCATTTCAGCTGCAATTTCTAGTTCGTTTTGAAGCTCAGTCTTTTTGTTTTCCAAATCTTTAGTATCAAATAAGGTTGCTTTCATAGTTTCAAAGTTTGCTATAATCTCATCCTTATCAGCTAGTAAATCATTTGTAGCTTTTATAAATATATCTTTAATTGTATCTTCATCAAGGTGGGGAGTTTCACATTTTTTGTTCCCTTTAAATTTATGGTTACATTGCCAAACGGTACGGCGGTATTTGCTATTTGAGTGCCATACTTTTGAACCGTACCAGCTTCCACATTCGCCACATTTAATCTTTCCAGCAAATATATGAGTTCCACTATGCCTGTTCTTACCTGCTTGTCTAGCTTCAAGTTCTCGTTGCACCATGTCAAATACCGCAGGGTCAATAATAGCTTCGTGGTTATTTTCTACATAATATTGAGGAATTTCTCCCTCATTTACTTTCTTTTTTTTAGTTAGAAAATCGACAGTATAGCTTTTTTGTAGAAGGGCATCACCTTTATATTTTTCATTAGTTAGTATGCTCCTAACTGTGCCAGCACTCCAATTTTTCTTTTTAGCTGGAGTGAGGATGCCGTCTTTAGTTAATTGTTTAGCAATGCCATAAGGGGTCATACCTTGAAGGAACATTCCGTATATCCTTTTAATAATGGGAGCTTCTTCTTTATTTAATACCAAGTTCCCATCTTCACCCCTGTCGTAGCCTAAGAACCTTCTAAAAGGAACACAAACCTTGCCATCTGCGAATCTCTTTCTCTGTCCCCAGGTAACATTCTCCGAAATGCTACGGCTTTCTTCTTGAGCAAGGGAGGACATAATGGTAATTAATAATTCACCCTTGGAATCTAATGTCCATATATTTTCTTTTTCAAAGTATATTTCAATTCCTTTTTCCTTAAGCTGTCTAACCGTTGTAAGGCTATCTACTGTATTTCTAGCAAACCTACTGACGGATTTAGTAACTATTAAATCTATTTTACCGTCAAGAGCATCAGCAATCATTCGTTTAAAGCCTTCACGATGTTTTGTATTGGTGGCAGAAATACCATCATCAGTGTAGACATCTACAAATTCCCAATCATCTCTGCTTTTGATGTAGCTAGTATAATAATCAACTTGAGCCTCATAGCTTGTAGCTTGTTCTTCGCTGTCGGTAGAAACACGGGCATAAGCAGCAGTTCTTCTTTTTCTTTGCTCATTAATAGGGGTAGATGTGAACCTGCTAATAGTAGCGGGTATGGTTGTTACATTTCTAACTGTCCTTGTCATTTTTATGCCACCTACCTTTATGCCCAGCAGCATGGTTATTGCCTTTTTGGTATTCAGCCCAAGCTTCACGTCTTTCTTCGGTCCATGCATCAGTTCTGGCAGTTGATTCCCATTTTTGATGAACTATCTGTCCATCGTAAAAATGAAATATTAATTCATCTTGACCTTTAACTACGATTTTTTCTATTTCTTCTAGGAATATATCTTCATCAAATTCTTCAAGTCCAAGAACCATAGCAGAATATTTTTCAAGAACTTTTTCTGGTACATCTTTAGCATGGCAGTGGGAGATCCCCTTTTCACTTTTAGTTATGCAAATTCTAATATAATAGATTTCGTTAGGGTCTTTTCTTTGCCTTTTGCCACTTCGTCTATAATTTTTGCCACAATTATCGCACTGAATTTTACTTGTGAAACAGGTGGTCTTTATAGCCTTATTAGCAAATACTCCAAGCTCACGCCTTCTTGCTATTTCAGTTTGAACTTTATCAAAGATTTCTTTTTCAATAATAACAGGGTGGGTATCTTCAGCATAATACGTAGGAAGCTCACCTTTGTTTAACTTTGTCTTTTGTGTTATATGATTTTCAACATAAGTTTTTTGAAGGAGGGAGTTCCCAGTATATTTTTCCTGCCTTAGGATGGCCCTTATAGAAGTATTTGAAAAGTGTCCACCAGTATAAGATTTAATGCCCATTTCTTTGAGTTGCTTTTCTGTTTGCTCAGCGGAGAGACCATTAAGGAAATTATCAAAAATAAGTTTTATTACTTCAGCTTCCTCTGGAACAATATTAAACTTTTCACCATCCCACCTATATCCATAGATGCAGAAAGAATTTACTATTCCTTTTTGAAATCCTTTACGAATACCCCATTTGACATTTTCACTAATTGAGCGACTTTCCTCTTGAGCAAAAGAGGCTAGAAGGGTCAGCATAAGTTCCCCATCATCGCTTAGGGAGCTAATATTCTCGCTTTCAAATCGAACTTCAATTCCAAGATCTTTTAAATATCTTACAGTTTCCAATAAGTCTATGGTGTTACGAGCAAATCTTGAAATTGATTTAGTTAAGATAATGTCGATTTTACCTTTTTTACAATCCTCAATCATTCTTTGAAATGCAGCTCGATTGTCTGTTGTTCCTGAAATACCTTCATCTGCATAAACTCCTGCATATATCCATTCTTTATTTTTTTGGATGTAGGAACTATAGTGGCTTATCTGTGCAGACATAGAGTGGAAGGTACGACCTTTTTCTTCTGAAACTCTAGCATAAGCAGCTACCTTTTTTCTTTTTGGAAGATTAGGTAGAGTGGCCTCTATCTTCCTAATAGTCTTCATTTAATCACTTCCTTTCCTTACTATACATCACTTATAAAGCCCATAAAGTCAAGGAAGTATAGCAAATAAAGAAGCTAATTTAGGCTTGTATTTTTGCATCATTTCTTCATTAAATTGGTCATATTCACTAATTGTAATTAGACCTTTTTCTAGCATAGACTTGGCGATAGCCATAGTGATTCCATAGTCTTTTTCGGTATTAAACATTTCTTCACTCATGAATATCACCTCCAAATCTATGGTTGATATAGCAGGAGTGGGAGCAGTATTTTCTTTTGGAATTACCGTATGCAGTAAAAGGCTCGCCGCAGTGGGTACATATAAAGGAATAAATGGCTTTTCTATTTACAAGCTCTGGATGAGCATTCCACCATTTAACACGACATTTGTCACTACAAAACTTTAATGGTTTTTTACCTGGAGTTTGTTTTAGTTCTTTTCCACATTCTTTGCAAAATGTTTTATTAATTTGTTTACTTTCTTTGCCAATATGACCACTTAAATTATTTCTTCTACAGAAAGATTTAATAGTATTTATTGAAATACCTAGAGCATCGGCAATTTTTGAATAACTAATACCTTGGTTTCTAAGTTCTATAATTTGTTGCTTTTGTAATTCATTCATGGTTTACCTCCCCCTAAGAGGCAAAAGAAAAACCCCTCACTATCTAAAGGACAGTGAGGGGAGAAATCCGTAGTAAATTTTAATTAATCGTATTTTATAAAGGCATCAGTAAAACCAGCTGCCTTAACTTTTTTGAGCATTGCATCTGCATTAGCTTTTACAGAATAGGCACCTACTTGAACTCTATATAATTTATTAGTGGTTTGAGGTGGGGTAGGGGAGAGTGGGGGAGAGGTGAGAGCCTTTTTTACATCTGCTCTAAAGGTATCCATGCTTTTCTGATGCCTTAGAAACCAGTTTCTAGGATCGCCATGATTACTAGCTATTCCTAGTTTATAGCCCTCATAATGGCCAATAATATTTTTTTCAGTAAGATTATAAGTTTTACAAAGGTGAATACAAAGCTCTACAGCCTCATTATAAACTATATTGAAATAGGGGGTATCCCTAAGATTATCTTCACAGATTTCAAAGCCTATATGGGTATCATTTGCTTTTCCACCAGCGTGCCAACCCCTATGATTCCAAGGTAGAGTTTGGTAGGTAGCAATAGACCCATCAGCAAGTTTTCCTATAAAAGCATGGACACAAGTCCGCCTACCATCTGGACAGGGCTGATTCCAATGGTTGTTATATTGATTCTTTCCAAGGAGTCCATCATCTGGACCTACATATCTTTTAAGGTTAGGGTTATTAGCACCAGTAGAGTGAACCATAATCCCTTTAGGAACTATGGTCTTTCCAGTTTTATAGCATTCATTATTTACAAGTATCAATTTCTGTAAATTCATTATTCATCACCATCTTTTAATTGAATCAACACATCCTTTAACTTTTCAGGAATAGGCAGTCCAATATTAGCAGAGTTTTCTAAGATACTTATTCCTTCATTTGATATATAGAAAAATATTACCGCTGTTCTTATTGCTCCACCGTTTTTTATTAAATATGCATCTACGGTATGTCCTATGGCTACCATTAAAAATATCATTACTTTTTTAAATATTCCCTTGAAACCAATTTCACTCGAAACTTCCTTTTTAATTATTGCAAGCATTACACCTGTTAAATAGTCAATAACCACAAAGGCTATAAGGGCATATAAAAAGCTATCGTGTCCACCTAGTACATAGCCTAAGTATCCTCCGATAGCTGTGAAAAATCCCTTTATTAAGTTTAATATATCTTTCAATCAAATCCCTCCCATTTAATAATAATCTTCTCCATAATTAACTAAGTCTATTTCAAACATATATTGTATTTTCATTGTATTTGCTTCTGTTTTCTCAACTGGCTGTGCAAGTTTTGTATGTGCTCCTATAGGCTTACTAGTAAGAAGTGCTTGTATCAATAAACTATTACTACTTGACCCATAATACCTACTTATCCATCTGTCTGTACCAAGTATGTTATAATAACCATAATAACTACTATTTATAGAAAAATTCTTCTTATACGGTTCTAATAAATTCCCTTGCTTATTTATTACTTGATAAAAGCTAGTTCCCCCTTGAGTGTTTGTATAGTATAAATATATTCGATTTGCACTTCTATAAAAATCGTAAACATAACATCTTCTTTCAATATTTCCACTATCAAGCCCCCTTGTTTCAAACCAAGTTGAGTTCCCTATTTTAGGTTTAATATTCATATCTTGAACTTTATTACCTAAAGCATCAACCCTTAGCCATCTACTAGTATATACTTTTTCATTAAATTGGTCATCCATTCTTGTAGTATAGCCTATAATATCAATACAGCCATCAAGAAATACTCCATCAGTATTTATTTGCTTATAATTAAATGATACATTATAATCTTTATCCTTAAAATCTTGGCTCATGTTTATGTCTACAAAACTTAGTTGTACTCCTACTTTACTCCATTTATAAATTCTTAAATAATTATCTCCTGAATACGAATAATTATAAAATCCTATAAAAACCATTTCACCATCTGGTTGTATATATGGGCAAGCTTGATATAGCCCATCATATTTCTTAATAGCATGACTACTATCTGATACAAGAGCATTTCCCTCATAGTTTAATAATCTTGTTACTTGATCCCATATAATTATGTCATTAGTATTAATATCGAAAGGTATCATTAGCCAATGTCCTTTAAGGCTCTCTGGAAATTGTAAATAACTTGATTGAGTTATACTTGTATTCTTCCCATCTGCTAAAAGCCATCCTTTTGTAGGACTTATGAATTTTATAGTTTTTGCATAGGAAAACAACCTATTAATTGCATAATATCTTCTTGGATTGATTTCACTATTAATATAATAACTATTATCCTCATATTCTCTCCCATACAATGCAGCACCTCTATAAAAATAATCCTTATTTTCAGGGTCACTATCTGCCCAATAAATACTTTCTATTCTTCCATTTGCAGCATGAGTTGGAAAGTCAAATACAAAGTTAATCTTTATTTTATTATCTGTTACCTCAAATTTAGTCTCAGACCTATTGACAGTTCCTCTTATTGGATCATTGCCTGAATAGGGTTCGTTTCTCCCTGCAAAACCGATAACATTTCCCATAACCCTTTGTTCATTTATATTCTCAGGTTTGTCGCTGTCGGTTAAGTAAAGATAATTAAACCATGTATAATTTTCACATCTTCTTGTATTCCCAGCACCCATAATTCCTTGTACAAAAAGTTCTAAGAATGTATCTTTGAAGTATAGGTCTGGAATTAAATTTTCAGTATATGCTTCTTTTAATTTTTTGTTAGTTTTTGCATCAAAGAGTTCTAGAAGCACCTTTCCTTTAATACCTTGATTTTCTTTATATTTTTTACTAGTAATAATACTCCCATTTATGAAATCTTTATTATATGAAATACATTCCCTTAAATTTTCATCTACCATATAAACACCTCAACTATAGAAAATTTTAAGTTTCTTAATCTTACATACATCTGAAAGAGTAGGTTTTTCTAATATATAGGCAAATCTAATCTTTCTATTTAGTTCTATCAGTTCATTTAATCTTTCATAATTTATTAAGTTTAGGTTTTCTGGATTTATTCCCTTATCTAGAAATTCTAAAGAATTCTTAATATCTACTTCCCTATAATCATTTTCATTTATATTAAAGGTAAGATAAGTCTCTCCACTGTCCACACTAAAAGCTATCCTTACTATTCCATTGGTCTTAGTTATATTTCCACTATTATTTATTATATCTGTAGATACTTCTGCTATTATATTTGATATCAACTTCTCACTAGGAATAAAAAAATCTTCCTTTTGTTCTATGACTTTAGGAAGACTTGTTGCTATTATTTTTATTCTAAATTTAAATTTTTCTTGTCTTTCTACTACATCGGGGTTATCTGTATAATAATAAACCTTTGGTGAATCTCCTACTATACCTTCCAAAGATGAAGGTAAAATATCATTCCCATAATTTAATAATATTTCTTCAGTTATTGGCATATCAGAAACCTTAACCCATTTAAAAGCACCTTCCACTTCTTGAAAGTTCTTTATTCCTTCATCATCAATTATTAAGAATCTATCTTTATCGGGAAAATATGATCCTTCAAGTATTTTATAGTTCTTCCCATCTTTACTATCAGAGATTAAGACATAGGATTTGCCAGTTTCTAATGTTATGCTTTGAGTTCCTATTCCAGGATTTACAAAGCTATCTGTGCCAGTATTCGGAGTCTTTTCTATAACTATTTGAATAACACCTGTTTCATAAAAAGAAACTTCCCAAACTAAATTATTATTTCCCCAGCCATTATAGGTACTATTTCCTTCAAACCTTACCCTAAATAATTTATATCCATTTTCCTCTTCTGATGAGTAATATAAATTATTATAACTTGTATCCCTTCTATTAATTTTAATATGCTCTGAAGATGAGCCAATACCTATCCACGAGTTACCACTTGTATAAATTGTTCTAATTAAATCACCATTGTACATAAAGTCAAATCCCATGTCAGGTAAAGTTACTGTAGAATCATCATTCCTTGTACCATAAAGGGTCATTCCAGAACTTCCTTTTGGGTTTGCCATTATAGGTCTTACTCCCATATCATATCTCCTCCAATTCCCAGCTGATAGATAATAAGTTATTGTATAAGTTTCTATTAGGTAGAAGTGAACTGTATAAAACTCCTTTTTCTAATCTTGAGTCAAATGCTCCTTCTTCTATTAGTTCAGGCTCTGATATGCTGACTTTATTATAATAATCATAAGTTCCGTCTTTGTTTTTATCAAAATCAGTACTCCATGCTATCCACTCATTATCATACAAATATTTACTACTGTTATCTGGTAAAAACTCTTCAATTATTCCTACTACTTCTATGTCAATATTTAAGTCCATAGTTCTTGTATAGCTATTAAAGATTTGACTAAAATCATCTTCAGTGTAGCTTATTATAAAATCTTTTTTATCTGGCTCTAAACTTTTAAATAAATAGTTTTCATTATACTTATATTTAGAAAACTTTATATAAAACAAATTATATAAGAAACTATAAATTACTTCTGCCCTCGGAATACTAGCACTAAGTCCACCTTCTAAGTCTCTACCTTCAATAGTTACTTGAAGATTCCCTTTTTCAATAACAAAACTTCCATTAGTTACTTCCAATTCAACCATAAAGGTATGATCTCCTGCAGTAACCTGTGGCATAGGAAGGGGAAGTCCTATAACATTGTCACCCTTAGCTAATTTTTGAATAGGCTTAAAATCATAATATACTCCATCAAGAGAAAATAATATCTTTATGGAGCAATCCTCACTTGCCTTACCTGTCATGGTAATATTACAGTTTAAATTTGTATCTGCTTTTGCAGTAATTCCAAACACCATGGCAGCAAATTTAGTTGTAGTAACATTTATAACTTCAGTATTTTTCTTAATTATCATGCTGCTTAAGGTTCCAGTTATGGCACTATTAATTTCATCTAATAGTCTAGATGTATCTATTTTTTCTATTATAGTATTTAGTGGGTCTCCTAATTCTATTTTAGTGTTTATAGGATTTATTAAATCTACTTTCTTTTTTATTACTCTAAGTTCTGTAGTAAATCCTAGCCTTTCGTTTTTTACCTTTACAATATCTCCAACATCTACTTCTGTAAGGCACTTAAAATCCTTATATTCTTCTATCTTACTTAATTCTAAAAAATCAATAGTAATAAATATCTTAGGAAGAGATACTTTTTCAGCATATTCCTTTGCTTTAACTCTTAGTGTGTCAACATCCTTACATTCTTTAAATTCAACTTTTTTAACTATAGGAAAAGGTAAAATATCAGCCTTATCTCCTAAAACTTCAATATATCTTTCAGAAAGTAATAGTCCATTTGCACCAACTGGATATATTTTTGTAGCCATTTCACTGGTATCTTCTATGACTTTCATTCCTCTAATGTTTTTACCGTATTTAATTAATATTCCTTTATCAGTGCCTACCTTATCTTTAATAAGTGCCTTATAATTATCTCTGTATATCTCGCCACCATAAACTTCAATTAGCCTATACATTGCATCTGCTGCATTAATTTCCTTTGCAATAAATGGTGCAATACCACCTTCAGGTGCTGTAAAGTCATATACAGCTTGAAGTTCAGGGGGGATTGTTCCTTCTAAAGCTTCCTTAGTATTAGCATTTAAAATCCTCACAGATTCTATAAAATAATAGGCAAGATCATAAAAAATATGTCTTGCCCACACTTTAATTTTACTTATCTTATCTTGAATTCTTTCAACCTTATATATTCTAAAAAGCTGGCCATCGGCTTTAATAATATTTAATTCCTCCAAGTATTGAGCCTTATGAGATACTACTGGATACTCAATTTCCAAACTGTATTCTCCATTTAGTTCATGAGTAATTTCGGCCATTATGCATTCATCTAAAACACAAAGTCCGTTATTTTCAAAGTTTCCTTTCCCTGTTTTCTTATCATAAATAGTAATCATTATAGCCACCTCCAGTTTGGGAGGATTTCAATTTTACTTACGTTACCAGTCCATTCAACCCTATTAGAGCCAGGATTTAGATATATAAATTCACCTTTTACTTTATTATTTAAATTCTCTCCTAAATCATTATAAGAGTCTTGAATTACTGAATTAAGTATAATCTTATCTTTTATATTAGTTAAATTAACCTTAGTTTCATTTACTGTTAATTCAATATTTCCTTCACCATATACCGATATTATAGGCTGACTTTTTATACTTCCTACATTTATTATGGATGAACCTGACTCTGCAATTGTAAATACATTATTATAAGTTGCATATTTAAAGGGCCTACAATTAAATATTATTATAAATTCAGAAAAAATCTTAACTACTTGAGAAAAATCAATACTATTAACCACTTGTGCTCTATACTTTTTATCATCTTGGAAGCTAAATATTAAGTCACTCTCTCCCGCTGAAAATAGCCATGCTTTAATATCATCTATTTTATCTATCAAATTACCATCTTTGATTTTACACTCTACTCCTATGGTTGTATTCTCATAAGTTTCCTCATCATAAACTAAACTTGAATCTCTTCCTGGAATGTCTATATATGAAGTTCTTCTTTTAGGGGAGGAAAGATTGGGTCTTTTAGATATTATTATTCCATAGTCTTTATAACTATCCTTTCCTGCAAAGTTAAAGCTAATCACTAAATACCACCCCTTCCCATAGCAACTCTTTGTCTGTAGAACTCTAATTCATAAGCAAGTTGTTCTATATCCTTATCTGTATTATTGTTGAAGTTATCTATGTGGATTGTAAGGCTTGTATTACTAGAGTTAGGATTTCCTTTTCCACTTACCATTTCCATAGACTTTTCATTACTGAATACCTTTGACCCTCGAGGTAGTTCTATAAGCTCTGGTCCTTTTTCACCAACCCAGGTAAGTCCACCTCTCCAATAATCTGTACCTTGAGCATTTTTTCCTATGTTCTTTACTTTATTTCCAACGGTTTCAAATACTTCTCTTATCCTAGTAGTGAATGTCGCTTCTTTATTTTCTACTCTTTGGTTATTCCAATCCCTAATTTTATCTAATCCACTTTGGATGCCTTCTTTTATCCTATTAAAAGCTCCTTTAACTTTCTCTGCCATATCATTAAATTTACCACCTGTAATGGTGTTCATTGCATTTAAACCAGTTTCCCACACTAATTTATATCCATCCATATAGGTTCCAAGAATACCCTTAATTCCGCCACCATTCTCATCAATCTTATCCTTTATGAAACCCCAAGAGGTGGAAGTGTTAGTTTTTAAGTTCTCCCAGGTTTCTGAAGTTTTGGTCTTTACACTATCCCACTTTTCAGAAATACTTGAGTTAATGTTATTTAGTGTATCTGATGTGTTGGTTTTAATAGTTTCCCATTTATCTGAAATAGTAGTTTTTATATTATCCCAGGACTCAGATGTATTAGTTTTTATAGTGTCCCAAGTTTCTGATGTATTAGCCTTTATATTTTCCCAATCTTCAGAAATACCAGTTTTAATATTTGTAAGAGTCTCGCTGGTATTAGTCTTAATATCATCCCATTTTTCAGATACAGTAATCTTTACATTTTCCCAAGTTTCAGATGTGTTTTCCTTTATATCATTCCATTTTTCGGAGATAGTTTCTTTTAACAATCCTGCTTTTTCTTTGATGGTATCCCAATTCATATAAAGTGTGACACCAATCCCAATGATAGCTGTAATAGCTGCAATGGCAATTCCAATAGGGCCTGTTAAAGCTGCCATAGCACCACCCGCCCCTGCAACAGCTGTTGATATGGTGGAAAAGGCAGTTATTGCACTGCCTACTACAGTTATTATCTTCCCAAAGATAAGAAGGGCTGGGCCAATTGCAGCAACAAGTAATCCAAGCTTAACTATAGTTTCTTGTTGAGCAGGGGAGAGGCTATTAAGTTTATCAATAAAACCTTGAATAGCTTCTATAATATTAGCTATAGAAGGTTTTAAAACATCATAGATTTTAAGCCCTAATTCTTCTATGGCAGATTTAAGTGCTGTTAAAGATCCTTTATTATTATCCTGCATAGTTTTTGCAACATCTTCTAGTGCTCCATCGGATTCTTTAATACTAGCGGTTAAATCATCATAACTATCATCTAACCCATTAAGAAGTGCATTTAAATCTTTAACATGTTCCTTTCCACCAATCATAGCAAGATAGGTGTTTCTTTGCTCCTCTGTCATTCCAGCTAATTTATCTTTTAAATCAAATAACACATTTTCTAATCCCTTAAAGTTTCCTTCACTATCAAAGGCAGAAAAAGAAAGTTCTTCAAGTGCCTGTTTTGCCCGACCAGTTGGTGCTGTAAGGTTTGTCATTACAGCATTAAGTGCCGTTCCAGCTTCCGAGCCTTTGATACCAGAGTTGGCTAATAGTCCAAGAGCCAAGGCAGATTCCTCAAGAGGAACTCCAAGGCCTCTTAAAGTACCTCCAACTTTTAGATATGCTTCAGCCATTTGGTCTATATCTGTATTTGAACTTCGTGCTGTCTGTGCAACTATATCAAGATATCTTGGAAGGTCTTTCGTAGTTAATCCCATGGCGGACATAGAGTCAGTAACTAAACTACTAGCCTTTGCAAGATCTATATTTCCTGCTTCAGATAAACGAAGAACTGGCATTAAGGCTTCCATTGAAGTTGTACTATCCCATCCTGCTAGAGCCATAAAGCCTAAAGCATCAGCAGCATCCTTTGCAGATTTAGATGTACTTGCACCAGCATCTCTTGCAGCTTGTTGAAGTAAAACCATTTCTTCACCTGTTGCTCCAGACATTGCCTTAACCTTGCTCATAGATTCTTCAAAATCCATACCAATTTTTATAGCTGCGGCTCCAATTCCTGTAATTGGCAAGGTGACAGTTTTGGTTAAATCTTTACCTACACTTTCCATTCCTTTACCAATATCCTGCATCTTATTTCCTATGGGCTCTAAGGCTTGACCTAGTTTATACCAAGAGCTAGATTGGGTTTCTATTTCTTTATTTACATTCTTTAAATCCTGCTCCGTGGAGCTTAACTTTGCCTTTGCATTATTAAGTTTAATTTCCAAGTCTTGAGTTGCCTTTGCATCTTGACCCTTTGTTTCTACTGATTTTTTATGGGCCGCATCCAAGGCTTCAACTCTTTGTTTTTGTATATCAGTTTGCTTAGTTAAACTATCTGATTTTAATTTAAGTCCTTCTAATCCTTTACCATGTTCTCCAAGGGCAGCAGTAGATGCTTTGAACTGAGAGTCTAAAACTCTTATTTCCCTATTTAAACTTGCTATTCCATTTTGGAAACCACTGCTATCTAGACCTATCTTTACATTTAAACTTCCTATTTCCCTTGCCAATTTTTCACCTCCTGGCATAAAAAATACACCTATTATAGGTGTTATAAAATATCATCTATATATTTTCTTTCTTTTTGAACTTTCTTATCTAGTAGCTTTAAATAATAAATTATATCCATGGAATCTATATCATTAAGTGTCCAATTATTCTCAAGAAGGGAAATGTAGATACTGTCGATAAATTCTTCTGGGTCTACTGAATTTCCCTTACTTCGTTTTTTTCATCTACCCCAGTAGCAACAGCTACTTCACCTACAATTTCATTTATACATTTTGTTATTGTAGGTATTAATTCTTTAGAGGCTACGCCATCATATACATCATCACGAGTAAATTGGCCCTTAAATATTTCTACAATAAAATCAACCATAGTGTCTAATTCTTCAGGGGACATATCATTAAAATTTACTTTCTTTGATATTTCAAGAGTTCTTCTTAGCATTCGAGCTGAGATAAAATTAGAAACAAAGGTTTTTTCTTTATCGTTTATTAAAAGTTTAATCTCCATAAAAATTCTCCTTTTATTCTAGTATTTTTGTACCTTGAAATGTAAGAAGGGCAAGGGATAAATTTACCTTAGCCTTATCCACATCTCTTTGAGTAGCATTATTATTATTTGCTACTATTTGTGCATCATCTATTGCATTACTAAAGACTTCATAAGCTTCTTCTGGATATTTTCCAATTTCAGTTCCAATATTTGCTGTTTCCAATACATTTTGTGCAACTCCTATTGCTGATAATAGTTCGGATTTATCAGCAGGGGAGAGGGGAGGGCTATCAATTGGAACTTCACTAAACCATGAATTTGTTCCTGTAAATTCTAAACTATCTTCATCTGCAGTCCTTTTCCAATCCCCATCATAATTTCTAGGCATAAAGGTAAACTTAATAACAGGTGTTTTATGTTCCACATTATCCTTTTTTGTAGTAAAATCTTCACCCATGGGTTGTGCTACACCTTTAAGTAGCCACACATATCTGTATTTTCCACCTTTTCTAAGGGATTTAAATCCAAGTGCAAGGTAGGGAGGAGTATCATCTTTATTCTCGATCAAGATTCCATTCTCATATTTATTTCCAAGTACCTTGGCCCTAGTTTTAAGTGGAAGATCTGCTGTTTCAATTTCAACTTCTATTTTCCCAAGGGCGGATATTGACTCCCATAATTGATCATCAGCATATAATTCCTGTGTATTAACATTTGGGTTTATCTTTGCATTAATTGCACCTAAAATTTCTTCAACATCATAGTAACTAATTTCAGATTTAGTATCTCTTTCAAGTATTGCAAAATGTATATCTTTTAATCCATATTGGCTCATTTTTCGACCTCCTTTAAAAATCTCATTACTTTATGGTAAACCTTAGTATCTTTTTCATATAAATCAAAGTATCTTTGTTTTATAAAATTGGCTGCTAGCATACTTTGGTGTACTTCTTTTGCTAAATTAGTATAGTCTGTTTTAGACCATATATCTATTTGAATAAAATATCCTGTGATAATCTCCTTATCATCAGAGTGGAGAGTAGGCCTATCTAAATATGTGAAAAAGGTGATATAAGGATATTTTTCAGACTTTGATGTTTGAAAGGATACTGGTACTTTAATTCCATTAAGTGCAGTTATTATTTCATTATTTATGTTCATAGTCCTAATCCTTTCTTGATTTCTTCTACAATTACTTTTTCAGCTTCTTCTTTTGAATTTTCATAACCTCTACTTATAAATGGATTTGCATTCATATTAGTAGTTCCAAATTCTAAGAAAGCAGCATAATACTCATCTTTACCTGGTCCAACTTCTACTTTTTTTACACCATCCTTGGATTTCACATTAGATACAGTAATATTTTCTTTTAACTTTCCTGTTTTCACGGGTACTTCTTTTATTATGGATTCTTTAACTATATTTCCAGCTTCCTTTAAAGCAGTGTTTTCAATTCTAGATCCTTTTTGACCTAGTTTATCTATTTCATTTAATAGATTTTCCATTCCCTCTAATTTCATATTAGCCACTTAAATCAACCTCCATGGCTTTTATTTCAATAAATTTATTTCTGTATTTAATATTGTCTATGGATGTAATATTGTAATATTTATCTTTAAATGATATTCTCATAGCTGTGTCAATTCCAGGAAGATACCTAATAGTGAATTTAACTGTATTTTCCATTTGAATAGCTGCAGCATCAAAATATTCTCTTCCATGAAGATTAGAAACTCCTGCCCATACTGTTTTAAAAGGGATCCATTCTTCAACTTCAAAGCCATTTTCATTAACAGTTAACTTTAATTCTTGAAGGGTTATTCTTTTGTTTAAAGAACCTATTTCCATAGAATCACCAGCTTTCCTTACGAAGATTACCAAGAATTAGTTTCATAATCTCAATGGTTTCAGAAATATTACCACTTTCATTTTTCATATAGTAGTAGGAGCCTTCTCTTTTTTCATACATATTAGCAATGCAGTAGAGAATAGCTTGTTTTACCAACTTTGGAAATTCTTCAAATTCAGATAGGGGAAACCTTAGTATTTCCTCACAGATTTCCTCTGCTGTAAGAATAAAAGAAGTGATGAGTGTATCTTCCTCATCACTATCTATTTTTAAATATAGTTTTGCTTCATCTAAAGTTATTACCATACACCCATCACCTCGTCATTATTTCATTTCCATTAGTCCTGCGTACTTTAGTTTTTGAAGTAAAGAATTAAAGTCAGCCTTTAAATCGGCAATGGTAGTAGCTGTACTTTCCTCTTGAAATTCGGCCCTAATTAAGGGTTTGCCATTTAAAAGAAATACTCCTTCTTCAGTTATTTCAAGTATTCCATTAACAACCCATTTTTCACTGCCTTGTTCTTTGTAGTTCTTTACGTTACCCATATTTATCACCTAAGCTTTCATTTGTAATACTTTTATAGCTTCAGGAAGAATCAATTTTCCATCAACTCTCTGGCTTGCTTTAAATCCAATTTGTCCTGTTACAGCATAAAGCTCATTAAGTCTTTGGAAGGATCTACCTTGTCTATCTGCTATCCAGTAATATGAAAAGTCTCCAAAAGCTATAGGTTTTGCACCTGCTGCTAAACCAGGAACATAAGAGGATGTTTTAACTGGTCTATTAAGAATTGTATCTGGTTCGCCTGCAGTGATAGAAGGTTGCCAGATATATTGACCATTTCCATCTTTAAGTTTTCTAATTTCCTTCACAGTAGAATCATTCATTATGAAAGTGGCTTTTTTCCTATATGGAGATTTTAAGGAATAGAATAAATCTATTACCTCATCAATTTTAATGGTTGATTGAGTGGATGCTGTTGTTCCTACACCTGCACCACCTGTATCATTGAATATTCCAGTAGGTCTACCTGTTCCATTTCCAATTAAAAATGCTTCTTCTTCAGCTGAACCAATCCTTCTAGCGAACTCTTTAGCAATGTATGATTCTAAATTAAATACACTGTCATTTAGAAGTTCTTCTGATATTTTAATTATTGTTGCTAATTTAAAAGCACCTATTGAAATTTGTCCAAAACTATCGTCAGACTCTGGAATTGGTGCTTCTTCATCTACCCACGATGCATTACCTTTTGAAGCTACTACTGGAATTTTCCTATCTCCTGAGGATGTGTTAATTATTGTAGCTAGTGTCCTAAATATATTTTCTTCTAATAAGCCTTCAACTAAAGTTTTTTCAAATTCATCTGGTACTAAATATCCACCTTCGCTATCTGTTCCAATTTTAAGAGAATTTCTTATCTCAGGTGTAGAGTTATTTCTCATGGTGTTCCAGAAAGCTTTTTTATACTCATCAGAAGCTCGGCCTTTCTTTTCTTCTCCAATAGTGTTATTTGGAGTGTTGAAGAGTGGGGAAGAGGTAGGTTTAGAAAGTTCTAAATCAAGTACCGCTTGTCTTTCAAGTCTTTCTATTTCCTTACCTAAATCTACCACATCTTGTTCCATTCTTTCATAGGTAGCTGTATCTTCAGCTGAAAGAAGGCCATTTTCATTTCTTCTTGAATCTAAAAAAGCCTTGGTAGATTCCCAAAGCTTCGCTCTTTTTTCTCTTAGTTCTATTATTTTATTCAAATTAATCCCTCCATTTATTTTATTAGATTTAATCTTTTACTTAATTCTTCATAGGGAGTACCATTACTAAGTGGTGGATCTTCCTTTTTAGGAAACTTATTAATTAGTGTGTTTATTACCGTTACCCTGTCGAATATAAAGTTATTATTTATTAATGTATTTTCTATTTGTTCTTCATATAAAACCTTATCTGCAAAGCCAAGTTCAACAGCTTTATTTGAACTCATCCAGGTTTCATTATCCATCATTTTAGATATCTTATTTCTTGGTAGATTTGTCTTTACTTCATAGGCATTTATAATACTTTCCTTAACTTCAGATAGCATTTCTTTTGCCTTTATCATATCTGCTTCTTCGCCCCAAATAAGAGTGGAGGGGTTATGAATCATAAGCATGGCAACAGGGGACATTAAAATTTCATCTCCCGCCATGGCAATAACTGAAGCAGCAGAGGCAGCTAAACCATCAATTTTTACAGTAACTTTTCCTTTATATTCTTTTAGCATATTGTAGATTTGGCTGGCAGCAAAAACATCGCCTCCTGGAGAGTTGATCCATACAGAAATATCACCATCAGATTCCATTAATTCAGCTTTAAATTTTTTAGGAGTTATATCATCATCAAACCAACTATCCTGTACAATATATCCATCGAAATATAAGGTTCTTTCTCCTTCTTCATTTTTAATCCAGTTCCAAAATTTCTTTATTTTCATCACCTCCAGTATATTCTTTTACAAATGCACCGACATCTTTAAGTTTAAGCATATTACCATTAACCATATATGTGTTTCCGCCTTCTTCAGAAGGGATAGGATTCAAGTTTTCTAATCTTCTAATATCATTTGGAGACATGAAACCATTCTGTATTCCTATAGAATAACCCCTCATTCTTGATTCATAATCTCCACGAAGAAGACCCTCAACTACAAAGCTTACAAAGTATTTCTTTTTTTCCTCATCAGTAAATAAAGACTTATTAATAGATTGCTCAATTCTAACTAGCCAAGGTCGAATTGTATGAACTACAAAGCTTATAGATTGATGTTCAATATTTGAAAATGTAGCCCTCTCTAAATCACCAACCAAGTGAGGAGGGACTCTAAATATCCTACATATTTCTTCTGTTTGGTATTTTCTTGTTTCTAAAAACTGTGCCTGTTCTGGAGGAATACCAATAGGGGAAAATTTCATACCTTCCTCTAAAACTGCGACTCTATGGGCATTGGATGTTCCTTGATATACAGAGTTCCAACTATCCCTAATCCTCTGTGGGTCTTTTACAATTCCAGGATGCTCTAGCACTCCGCCTGGATTTGCACCGTTAGCAAAGAACTTAGCACCATATTCTTCAGTAGCTATTGCCATTCCTATTGCATTCTTTGCCATGGCGATAGGGGAGTAGCCAATAAGGCCATCAAAGCCAAGGCCTGGTATGTGAAGGACTTCTTCTTTTCTCAAAATATAGTCATGACCTTCTTTGTTATATACATAGTAGATTTCCCCTTTTTCACTTCTACTTACAGTCATTTTATCTGGAAGCAGGGGATAGATAGCTATGATTTTTCCTCTACCATCTCTAATTATTTGTGAATAGGAATTTCCCCATAATAAAAGATGACCCATGAGTGTTTCTCTAAACACAAATGAAGTCATCTCAGGATTGGGGGAAGAAGATAGTAGGGGATAGAGTGGATGATCCATTGCTTTTTCCTTTCCATTTTCAGTATTAATATAAGTGTGGAGTGGGAGGGAGGCTATGGTTTCAGCCAGTATCCTAACACAGGCATATACAGCTGTGGTTTGCATAGCTGTTCTTTCGTTTACTGTTTTCCCACTACTAGTAGAGCCAAAGAAGAAACTGTAAGTAGAACCGAATAAGCTATTCTTTGGTTCAGCCCTTGATTTAAATAATCTTGAAAATATATTTATATGATCACCTCCTAAAATTGGGCATGAAAAAAGCACCTCGGCTTTTGAGATGCTTTATAGTGTTTTATTTTCTTAAGTTATGTCGCATAATATAAATGTATAACATAACTATAATAAAATTTCTGCTTATATAATTTAGTGGTTGTTAATTAATTGTACTCTCTCGGAATAGGAATACCAAATCTTTCACATAAAAGTTTCACATCATGTATATCATTTTCATCATGCTCATAGCCCAAGTGAAATAGCACTTGATTTTCAGCGTCAATGCACTTTACCTCTTTATTACCTATTTCCCCAATACCACTAAACACATTTGGTGGATATTCTTCTCCTTCAAAAACAATGTATCCCTGTTCATTAAATTTGAATATATGAAGATCAATTATCCTACCTTTAGTATCCTTCCAAACCGTGTGTGATTCTGTTGTATATGATTCAACAATTTTAACAAAGCCTTTTTTCTTTAATATACTAATAAACTTTTTGCCGTCGCTTTCCTCCACAAATAAATCAATATCATTGTGTGCTCTAGTTTCTTCTTTCAATAGGGCATCTACACCCCAACCACCATCTATCCAAATACTAATTTCATTTTCTTCGGCCCATGTTATTATTTCAATAGCGTCAGTTTTATTCACCATATAATCACTCCGTTCAAATTACAATTTATTAAAAATTGTTACGCATATTATCACTTATGTGTAACTACTAATATTGCTAAGATAAGTATACCAAGTTTAAAAATTCAACCTAACTATAACTTTACTTAGATTTCACGTTTTAAATTTACTAATTCTTTTAATTTTAAATTATACTGCTCATCTAATTCAGTTTTTCTCTCTTCATTTTCTTCAGTTGAAATCTCGCCAATCAAAGAAGAAATTTGATTTTCTAATATCATTATCTTTTCCTTAATATTTTTTTCCCTGATATTTAGTTTCTGCTTGTTTTTATTTCTTATATATTCATCGTAATTTCCCATAAAATGTTTTATTTTATTATTCTCTATTATTAATAATTCTTCAGCTATGTTTTTAATAAATCTTATATCATGAGATACTAATAGTATTGTGCCATCATAATCTTTAAGCAAATTTTCTATTACTTCTAAGCTGTTTATATCTAGATAGTTTGTTGGCTCATCTAGTATTAACAAATTTATATCCTCCAAAATCATTTTAGCAAATGAAACTTTTACTCTTTCCCCTCCACTTAAAATCTTTAATTTTTCATAAACCTTATTACCTTTTATCAGCAATCTAGCTAAAATTAGTCGTGCCAACTTTTCATCATGAATACTTTTTTCCATTACGTTTTCTAATATGGTCTTTTCTTCATCTAAAATATCCATGGATTGACTGAAGTAACCTATTCTAACATTTTTACTTATGTCTATGCCTTCCTCATTTAATATCATATTGATTAAGGTAGTTTTCCCGCTACCATTTGGCCCTAGGAGAGCAACTTTTTTACCATTATTAATATTAAAATCTGCGTTATCAAATATTACTTTTTTCCCATAAGATTTATTAAGGTTATTTCCTGATATTAATAGTTTACTATGGGGTTTAGTAGATTCTAATATGCTTATTTTAATTAGCTCTTGCTCTACAGGTCTTTCTTTTTTTTCTAAGTGCTCTATCCTTTTTGCTACTGACTTTGCAAACTTATCTAGATTTGCTTTATTAGTCTGCCCGCCCATCTTATGGAGTCGTGCCTCGGAATTGCCCATTCTACTTGGCGTGGTTTTTACTTTAGCAGATTTATTCTCTACATCCCTTTTAAGATTAGTAAGTCTACTTTTCTCCTTAATAAATTCCTTGTATTCAAATTCCTTTCTCGTATCTTCCATTTCTTTTAACTCAAGATACTTACTATAATTCCCATTATAAATTTTACATTTACCATTTTCTATTTCTAATATTTTGTTACATACTGTATCTAAAAAATTTCTATCATGTGATACTACTAAAAGGGTCCCTTTATATGCTTTGAAGTTATTTACAACTAAATTGATTCCGTCAATATCCAAATTATTTGTTGGTTCATCTACCAACAGCAAATTGCAAGTACTTTCAAATCCCTCTGCTAATTTGAATCTAGTTTTTTCTCCTCCACTCATATTGCTGTCCCACTTGTTTTCAACTTGAAATATAGAGGCGTATTTCCCGCTTATTATTTTTCTGTTTGGTTCCCCTAATTGTGGAATATATTTGATATCCACATTCTTATTTAAAAACAATTCACCACTCTCGTAATCAATGTTTTTATTAATAATCTCTAATAATGTAGTTTTTCCTGCTCCATTTACACCTATTATTCCAATCCTATCATTTTCATATATCTTTAAATCTTCAATGTCTAAAAGTAATCTAGTCCCATAATATTTTTTTATTTTTTTCATATTAATTTTTAACATAAAAAATCCTCCTTTTAAAACAGAGAGGATAGTATATCTATAGACAAACTATAAAATTATACATAAATGCACCATTTAAACAAACTATCCACTCATACTAAAAATAGACACAAATATATCAGGTTGAAATTTTTAAGCCCAATATATTTTGTTTTCTTTATATAGTCATGGATTATTTTTTCATTATTTCTATAGTTCATCCTTTCATTATATTATTATCTAAAGAAAATAATAAAGTAGTCATATACTCTAATACTTTCTAGCAAATCCAGTATAGCATATTATTTGCAAGATTAAAAGACCAATATCCCTCTTTCATCATATACACTACCTGTGCTTACACCGTCATTTCTCAAAGCCCTATCAAGTGCCATTATAGTGGCAACAGCACCGTCAATTTTCTCACTAGACTTTTCTTTATCAGGCTTTATATTGCCAGCAGGATCAGTCCTAACAAATATATTATCCATCATCCATCTAAGAACAGGATGGCCCCCATGAGCAAATTTTTCTTCTAAAGTAAGTTTCATTAATTCTTTGGTTGGAGGACTCATATCTTTAAAACCTTGACCGAATGGTACTACTGTAAAACCCATACCCTCAAGGTTCTGTGTCATTTGAATAGCTCCCCAGCGGTCAAAAGCTATCTCTCTAATATTGTAGTCCATACCTAATTCTTCAATAAAGTTTTCAATAAAGCCGTAGTGAACAACATTACCCTCAGTAGTTTTTATATAGCCTTGCCTCTCCCATAAATCATAGTTAACATGATCTCGTCTAACTCTAAGATCGATATTTTCTTCTGGTATCCAGAAGTAGGGGAGGATGCTATATTTATCATCTTCATCAATAGGTGGAAATACTAAAACAAAGGCTGTAATATCCGTAGAAGAAGAGAGGTCAAGTCCACCATAGCAAACCCTGCCTTTTAAATCTTCTGGATCTACTTCAAAAGCACAGGCATCCCACTTATCCATAGGCATCCAACGAATAGCCTGTTTTACCCATTGGTTTAATCTTAACTGTCTGAAGCTATTTTCTTCTGCAGGGTTTTGCCTTGCAGACTCAAAGGCAGCTTTAACCTTATCCATAGTAACAGTTATTCCAAGGGAAGGATTAGCTTTTTTCCAAACCTTAGGGTCTGTCCAATCATCATCCATATCAGCACCATAAATAACAGGGTAGAAGGTCGGGTCAGTTTTTCTACCTTCAAGTAAATCTACAGCTTTTTGATGGACTTCCCAGCAGATACTATTTTGATTATCTCCAGCAGTAGTTATTAAAAAATAAAGTGGTTGAGTTCTTGCATCGCCACTTCCTTTGGTCATAACATCGTAAAGTTTTCTATTTGGTTGAGTGTGAAGTTCATCAAATACAACACCATGTGTATTAAATCCGTGTTTATTTTTAACATCAGCAGAGAGGACTTGATATACGCTTCCTGTAGGCTGATAGATTAATCTTTTCATAGAATCTAAAATCTTGACTCTTTTGGCTAGAGGAGGACACATTCGGACCATATCAGCTGCAACATTGAAAACAATAGAAGCTTGATTTCTATCAGCAGCACAGCCATAAACCTCAGCCCGTTGCTCGCCATCCCCACAGGTAAGAAGGAGAGCAATAGCTGCAGCTAATTCAGATTTTCCCATTTTCTTTGGAATTTCAACATAGGCTGTATTAAATTGGCGATATCCATTAGGTTTTATAGCTCCAAAAATATCCCTTATAATTTGTTCTTGCCAGTCTATTAATTCAAAGGGCTTTCCTGCCCATCTACCTTTAGTATGAGTAAGTGCTTGAATAAATGAAACAGCATAATCAGCGGCATCTTCATCATAGACTGAATCCTTGGCCATGAATTTAGTAGGTTTATAATCTTTTAGTTTTCTAATTAGTGCCGCCTCCTTTCTATAAGTAAAAAGAAGCCCGAAGGCTTCTTATAAAATTCTGTTTAACTTTTTTATTTCCCTATTCCTTTAAAGTTGTAATTTCCTTTTCTAACTTCTTCAATTTCTTTATCTCTGGCTTTTTTGTAACTTTTATCCCTTGTTTCTTTCTCTTTACATTCCATACAGATGCAATCCTCATTAAACATAGACATTATTCTTCCACCTTTTAAATCTTTTCTACACCTATCACAATATTTCTGACTAAAAAATTTATCCATCAAAACCGCTTCCTTTCTTTATCTTGGTAGGGTAATTGTACCAATAGCTCTATATAAAAGCCTTACAGGGCAAGCTGTGGGCCTAGATTTTAATTATTTTTGCTTATCTTAATTGCTTCTTCAATATATTTAAAATTAAATCTAAATTCTTCATAACCTTCCTTCACAATTTCTAGATAGTAGTCACTTGGAAGGTTTAAGTTTATTCTATCTTTAATTTTATCCGTCATAATATATACCATGGCTTTTACTAATTCACCTGTTTCAAGTTCTACTGGTATATCTTTCTTGTAATAAAAGTTAGGGTAACCTTCATATCTATCCAGTGATAGTTCATCACTAGGATTTATATCCCAAACAACAACGGGTACTCTAGAGCCTGCTGCAGCTTCTATGGTTAGGTAAGCATTATGCGGTGTACCTTTAAATAAAAGTTTGTAATCTTTTAATATCCCCATTCCATAAACCTTAGCAGTAGGACACCTGTATTTCATCTGCTCCACATTGAGATTTGAACCATAAGCTACATATAACCTTTTATCCATTCTTTATCATCCTTTCACTCGCCACAGTTTCGCCTGTGTAGGCTTTTTGTTTTAGGTTGGTACATTTATACCCTTCTACCAGCTTAAGAGGGGTTTCCCCCTCTGTGGTTTTAGGCTAGTTCTTGAAACCTCCAGGCTGCACTTCCTTCTAGGTGCTTTACTAAATGTTCCCTTGGGTTTTTGAAGTCTTCCCCGATAAATCCTATTCTGTTAAGCCAGGTTCTCATGGCGAACTTTGGGTTTTCTATCTGTGGCTTTTTGCTACTGGCACTCTTTTGGGTTAAGGCTTGGTTGTTCATGGCTAGGGCTAAAAGGATGTAGGTTCTAATTTTTCCTGCGTGAAGGGTTCCGTTGAAACCCCTAAGCTCTACTGTTCCTACCCCGTTGAAAAAGCTGTGTAGGTTTAGGAAATGGTAGCGACTGTCATGGTAATGTCTACCCCTACTTGAGTAGTAGCCTTCGTACCAAATGTCCTCGATTTCTTTAAAGGTGGTAGGTTTTTTCTTGTTCATTCTTTCAACTAGCTTTTCGTCTAGGGCTTTACAATATCTCATTCTGCTTGGTTCTATCTGTAGGCTTGAGTAAAGCAGGTCGTTCCTTGAGTAGATAATGTTTACAAAGTTTCTGAGGCTTCTTGGGGTGTGGTCGGCTCCATTTAGGTGAATGTGTATTCCTGCGGAGCTGTTTGCAAATCCTCCAGCCTTCCTAATTTTCCTTACTAGTTCCTGTAAACTCTCTATGTCTTTTTCGTAGGTTAAGATTGGGCTAACTATTTCTACACTGTATTCTCTTCCTGCTGCAACCTTTTGGCCATTTGCTTTTCTTTGGCATCTTAGGCTTCCGTCATAAACTACCTGCCAAGTTCTTCCGTCTGGTGTAGTAACCTTGTAGTTTCCGCTATCATTTCTAATGGTTCCTTCTAAATGTTCAGCTATAACTTTTGCAGCCTTTTCCCTTGTTATTCCTGTAAGTTCAATTTCAATTCCAAAGTTCCTTGTAAGCATTGGTTTTTTCCCCTTCCTGTGTGTTTTTTGTTACATACATATATCACTCTGAAAGGGATAAATAGCAAGTACTATTTTCAAAAGAAACACAGTATTTTACACTATTTCAACATATTCAGAAATAATGGCTAGGGCCTCCATATAAGACCCAGATTCCATTATTCTTTTTATCATTTCATCGGCTTCTTCTTTTAAATTTGCTCTTATTAAAGTTTTATAAGCGATCCCCATAAGATTAAAAACATTTCCATTCTCACCAATTAATTTGCATTTAGGTTTATTCATGGCTTTCACCTACATTTCTAAAGGCAGAGTTACCATTGAGATTTTGTAGTAATTCTTTTCTGGTTTCTTTATATTCATCACCAATCATTCCAAGTCTCATAAGCCAGGTTCTAAAAGCATATTTTTCATTATCTGTTTCAGTTGGTTTTGAAGAAGCATATTTTAATTCCTTTGATTTCTCATTTAATAGTCCAAAGAATAGGGTGGCAGCTCTAACTAAATCTGTGTTTATTGTAAAAATAATATTTTCATCATCTATTTTAATATTTTGACTTACAAGATTATCTTCAAATTCCTCTATGGTTTCAGCTGCATTTAGTTTTTCTACTGTTTCTTTTTCCACTAGGTTTTTATCGAGTTGAAATGATTGTTTAATAAGAGTTTGTTTGCTATAAATCATATTAATTAAAGTCTTTAATGTATTCTCACTATGACCTTCTAAAGGGATGGTTATTTCAACAGTTGTAGTTTCTTCTTCAGCTGAATCCAATATTTCTTCAAGTTTCAATTCATCACCTGCCTTTGTTAGAATTCTCCCTTCTCTGTCTACTATAAATTCCCCGACTTGGTAGTTAAAGCTTGGTACTCCTAGATATTTTGGTTTTACTCCTAAGTGTTCACCTAGGATTTTAACTAATTCTTTTCTATCCACTCTAATCCCTCCAAATAATGTAGTTGTACCATATATCACTCAAAGGGATGTAAATAGCAAGTTATATTTAAATATTGGCCGAGGTAATGTTTGAAAGCCTTATTTAAAGGGCACACAGGGCAAACTGTGGCCTTATATAATGATTAATCTATTGAAATATCAGCATATTTAATCTTCTTTCCATTTCTGATTAAATAAACTTCTTCATGGGAGCCGACTTGCTCAATATATCTTTTAACAATTACATCTGTATATTTTTCATCAAGTTCAATTGTATAGCAAATTCTATCTGTTTGCTCACAGGCAATAAGTGTACTTCCAGAACCTCCAAAGGGGTCAAGGACAATACAATTAGTCAAACTTGAGTTTAAAATAGGGTAGGCTATAAGTGCCACTGGCTTCATAGTTGGATGGTCTTTGTTTCTTTTGGGCTTTTCAAATTCCCAAATGGTGGTCTGCTTTCTATCGGAGTACCAGTTATGCTTACCTTTCTTTTTCCAGCCAAAGAGAACTGGTTCGTGCTGCCATTGGTAAGGAGAGCGACCTAAAACCAAAGACTGCTTTTTCCATATACAAGTTCCAGAAAGATAAAAGCCAGAATCGGAGAATGCCTTTCTAAAATTTAAGCCTTCAGTATCTGCATGGAATACATAAATAGAAGCATCTTTTGCCATAACACTTTCCATACCTTGAAAGGAAGCAAGCAGAAAGTTGTAAAAGGCATCGTTCTCCATATTGTCATTTTTAATTTTTCCAGCAGTACCTTCATAATTAACATTATAGGGTGGGTCTGTAACTGTTAGGTTTGCTAATTTCCCATCCATTAAGCTTTCATAGGTTTCTCTTTTAGTGGAATCTTCACAGATAAGCCTATTCCTACCAAGAAGCCATAAATCACCAAGCTTTGAAATAGCGGGCTTTTTAAGTTCCTCTTCTACATCAAAATTATCCTCTTTAATATTATCCTTTAGAGAATCTTTAAAAAGATCATCAAGTTCAGCAGGGTCAAAGCCAGTAAGGGAGACATCAAAATCTACTCCTTGTAAATCTTCAATTAAAAGCATTAATTTATCCTTATCCCAATCACCGCTTACTTTATTAAGAGCAATATTTAATGCCTTTTCATTTTCTGCATCTATATCTACTACAACACAATCTATTTCAGTTTTGCCAAGCTCCACTAATATTTTAAATCTCTGATGACCACCTATGATATTTCCAGTTCTTTTATTCCACAGAACTGGTTCAACATACCCAAAGGTAAGAATAGAGTTTTTTAATTTTTCATATTCAGGGTCTCCAGGCTTTAAATCTTTCCTTGGATTATATGGAGCAGGATTAAGTTTATCAACCTTAATTTTTTCTATCTGCATATTTTTCCACCGCCTTTTTTAACTCATTGTATTTATCAACATTTTCCCAAGGGAATAAGGGGCTATTGAAATGTCCATAAGTGGAAGTATCAGAATAATGTACATCCCTAAGCCTTAGGTTTTCAATAATTGCTGCAGGTTTTAAATTAAATACTTCCTTTGCAGCAAGAGCTAATATTTCATCAGAGACAATACCAGTTCCAAATGTATTTATAGAAAATGCTACTGGATTTGCTTTCCCAATGGCATAAGAAAGAGCGACTTCACATTTATCTGCAAAATCGCTCCATATTATATGTTTCGCTATATATCTAGCCATATAAGCACCACTTCTATCAACTTTGGTTGGATCTTTCCCGCAAAGAGCACCGCCACCGTGGGAGGCAAGTCCTCCGTAGGTATCAACCATTAGCTTTCTTCCTGTTAAACCTGTATCAGAAGTAGGACCACCAATAACAAATCTGCCAGATGGGTTTATGAATATTTCAGTATCATCATCAAAAGAAAAATCTTCAAAAGCAGGGTAGAGGACAAGATTTAAAATTTCTTTTTTTAATTCCTCATAGGATTTATCTTTATGATGGTGGATAGATATTATTATTGTTTTTACCCTTACTGGTTTATCCCTATCATATTCTACAGTAACTTGAGCTTTACCATCTGGAAAGATTCCTTTTATTAATTTATCCTTTCTTGATTTATCAAGCCTTTTAGTAATCCTATGAGATAAGACAAGAGGGAGGGGAAGCATCTCTTTCGTTTCATTTGTAGCATAGCCATACATAGTCCCTTGATCCCCAGCACCAATCAAGCTATATGGATCCTTTTCGCCATTTCTTATTTCAAGGGCATTATCTACTCCAGCAGCAATATCAGCACTCTGATTATTTAAAAATACATAAATTGAAAACTTACGAGGGTTATATCCTACATCTTTTAAAGTTCGTCTAACAATGTATTTAATATCTAGTTTTTCGCTACAGGTGATTTCGCCCGCCACGATTATCTTCCCTTTTGTTGCCATTACTTCACAGGCTACCCTAGAGGATTTATCTTTTCTAAAAGCTGCATCTAAAATATTATCAGCGATTAAATCGCATAGCTTATCAGGATGACCAATACATACACTTTCAGCTGTTAACTGTTTTTTCATTTTATACCTCCAATTATTTATTATTTCTAGCAGTAAGAAGCCTTTCCATAACATTATCTTGAGGATTTGCCCCAGAATATTCGGCTAGAGAATTTTCCTTTACAATCTGGAATATTTCAAGCCATAATCTATTAGTTTGGGCCATATAGTTTTGTCCCATAGCAACATATGGACTTTGAATAGCATTTCCAGTTGTGGGATGCTTTGCTAGAAATCCAAATTCAGTTATAGCTTCCTCGCATTGAATCCATCTAGCTACACTCATGGCATACCTTTCTAAAAGCTGAGGGGAGACAAGGGAGGAGCAACCTCTTTCATGCAGCCATGTCCATGTATCTCTAAAAACTTCACCAGCAACTAAGGTTTTACCATCCTTTTGAACAGCCTCCAGCATCTTATTTGGTTCTGGCATTTCTTCACCTTCTAGGTCTGCTGTATTTTTAAATTCCATAACCGTAAGTGCTCTGCCGCCAGGATTTCCTTCAGCGATTTTATCTGCTAGTGGTTTCTTTTTAGCCCCTGATCCAATACGAGCACCACCTCTATTAGTACCGTCTTTTGCCATATATTAAAACACCTCACTTTTTTGCTGCCCTATTACCCCCTTTGAAACTGCATTTTTTTACACGGGACTCCCCGCCGCTGTCCAGGATGCTTAGTTCTAGAGATTTACTACCCCCACCTGTCACCACTCTTGGCTGTTATGCTTGAGTGGCAGCTCTTGCATAGACTCATTAGGTTAGAGAAGTCATTGCTTCCACCTTTGGATAGGGGGAGGATATGATGGACTTCTTCAGCCTTAGTTAGTTGGCCGTGCTTCTCACATTCTTCACAGAGGGGGTGGAGTTTAATATATCTGTCCCTAATCCGCTTCCAAGACCTACCATACCTTTTGTTTGACTGTGGGTCCCGCTGGTACTTGTTGTAGTTCCTGTTCATCAAACTATTATGTTCTTCACAGTACCTATCATCGGTTAGGATAGGGCACCCAGGATAGGAACAAGGTCTCTTAGGTTTCCTTGGCATTGAATCACCTCGATTCTTTAAATAAAAAAACCTCCACAGATTTCCCGTGAAGGTTTTAAATATATTTTCCTAATTATAATAATATCATAAAAGGTTAATGCAAAATAGTGAAATTCACTGCAAAGTTTTTATTGGTGGAATTTCTTTTAAAGCTGCACCATGTAAATTATAAATATTTCTAACACTATAACCCATCTCAACAGCAATTTCCTCCCATGTTTTAAAGCAAAGGTAACGAAGTTCTAAAACCATTTGATGCTCTGAATTAGGAACAACCTTAACTATATTTACTATGTTTTTCTTTAAATCTACTAATTCATCAATGTCTTTATTAATTTCATTCTGTAAATCTATAATCTTACAGATGACATCTTCCATTTTAGAAGTTGTCCCACTTGGATTCTTTGGCATATCTGATAGGGTAGAAGTGGCTTTCATAGCCAATTCATTAAGTGAAGCCACCTGCTCCAGTTTACTATTTATCCTTTGGTCTAGCCTATAGGCTTTACTTAAATATTCTTTTGCTGTCATTATATGACCTCCTCATTAAGCTTTTTTATAAGGAATTCTGGATCTATATCAGTAAGCACGGAGTACCATTTAGAACGGAAAAACCGTTCAATTTCATTCTTTGTATGCTGCAAATAGCTACTATTCGGATGCTTTTTTAGTTTTTTTAATACATCCCTATAATCTTTAACTGCTGTAATAACAATGGCATTTGCTAAATCTTCATATTTATCATCCATTTTTATTTCCTCCAGTCTGTAGATTTACTTTAACAGCATTTATTAAAGCGGATTGGATATCATCTTTACCTTGAAGTGCTTTCATTACTTGTTCATCAATAGTATCTTTTGATAATAGGTGGTGGATAACAACGGTGTCTGTTTGCCCTTGCCTCCAGAGTCTTGCATTGGTTTGCTGATATAACTCTAGACTCCAGGTAAGGCCAAACCATATAAGAGTGGAGCCACCAGTTTGTAGATTAAGTCCATGTCCAGCAGAAGCAGGGTGGATAAGAGCTATTGGTATTTGTCCACTGTTCCAATTCTTAATATCATTAGATGTCTTTATTTGCTTAACATCAAATTTCTTAGATATTCTTTTCAAGTCATGTTTAAACCAATAGGCTATTAAAACAGGTTTACCATTGGCAGATTCAATCAAATCTTCTAAAGCATCCAGCTTTCTATCGTGAATGTGTATCACGTTTTGGTTATCATCATAAACAGCTCCATTTGCCATTTGAAGAAGTTTGTTAGAAAGAGCTGCAGCATTAGAAGCAGTGATTTCATCTTGATCAATAGTTGCCACTAAATCTTTTTTCATTGTATCTAGGGTTTTAATTTCTTTTTCAGAAAGATTAACTTCTACCTTATTTACAATTAACTCTGGAAGTTTAAGATAATCAGACCCTTTCATGCTGATGGTTATATCTGAAATCTTATTATATATAGCTTTTTCAGCACCAAGCTTTGGCTTATATGAAAAGATAATTTGCTGATTTCTTTTATCAGGGACAAAATATTCTTCTCTATATTTTCCAATGAATTTACCAAGTCTTTCTCCCATATCTAAAAGCCTAAATTCAGCCCATAAATCCATAAGTCCATTAGATGCTGGGGTTCCAGTAAGTCCTACAATCCTTTTAATCTTTGGTCTTACTTTCATTAAGGAACGGAAGCGTTTGGCCTGGTGATTTTTAAAGGATGAAAGTTCATCAATAATTACTGTGTCAAAGTCAAAGGGGAGAGAGCTATCTTCTATAAGCCACTTTACATTTTCACGATTTATAATATAAATATCTGCTTTTTCCATTAAAGCTGATATTCTTTTCTTTTCACTTCCTATGGCAATAGAATATTTTAAATCTTTTAGGTGATTCCATTTTTCAATTTCTGCAGGCCATGTATCCCTGGCAACCCGAAGTGGTGCTATAACTAAAACCTTATGTGCATCAAAGCTATCAAATAACAAATTATTTAAAGCTGTAAGAGTTAGAACTGTTTTTCCTAACCTAAGCCCATATCCAAAAATATAGCTGAGATAGGCTTACTTTCAATATATTCAGTAGCATATCTCTGATAATCATGGGGTATGAACTTCATTTGGCATCACCTCCTAGGATTTCTTCAATTATTTCTTTTATTTGCTTTTCATCATCAAGGACAAAAACTTTAAAACCTAATTTCTTCAAAAGATTATGTCTTGACACTTGAAGGGGTCTAGGCTTTTCACCTTGTCTTTTAACTTCTACAAACCCAATCTTTCTTTTAGGAAGAAGGATAAGTCTATCAGGCATTCCAGCAAATCCAGGACAAGAAAGCTTTAAACATAGACCCTTTAATAATTTAATTTCTTTTACAAGCTTTTGTTCGATTGTTTTTTCTTTCATAGACATTCACCTTGCTAAATATTTTAATGATGAATTTCAAATTTGATTTATATCTCCAAACCCTTTATTCATCAGTGTTTGGGGGAGTTAGATTCATCAGTAAATTTTGTAGGTATGTAGATCAATGAAGGTTACCTATATAACTTATATATATATTTTTATATTTTATTTTTATCTATATGAAAAAGTTGTAATAGAGAGATACATTGATCTACACTTTTGAGGGAAATAGCTATTTATAGGAATTCTGATTTTAATCTTAATCCTTTTACCATGACTCCTTTACTGGTTCTTTTTCTTTCAAAGTTTTGTGAATCCAGAGTAGTATAGAAGTCAGTTGTACTTCTTGTAAATTCACCGATTCTAAGGCAAAAGGCTCGGTATTCATCATAGACCTCTCCCGATTTAGCCATATAGGTTTCATCAATTTCACAACATTCTTCTAAAAAATGATGAAGCCAGTTATTATTTTCCTTGTAAATATTAATGGCGTCTTTAACTTTTTTAGGTGGACTTATATTGTAATCATCATCAATAACCTTTTTTGCACCCTCAATTATCCAAGTAAGAATTGCACCACCTGCATTTTCAACTAGATAGTCAGTGTAATTCTTTATATCATTACTTCCTTCAATTTTTGCTTCAAAGGGAATAACTATAAGCCTTCGCCAAGTTCCCTCATCAATAGCTCCAACCTTTGGCAGGTGGTTTGTATATAAAACTAAGGTGTGGGTAGGAATATAGCTGAAAGGGTCTTTATATTTTTTCTCTGCATATATTTCGTCAGTAGAACAGAGCTGTTTAATATTAGAAGTATTAAGCCTCATGCCTTCCTCAAGCTCTGCAGCAATAAGGAGCCTTTTGCCCTTTGCTTCAGCCAGTTCTGGTTTAACATTTCTTCTACAACCAACAGTTAAGATGTCGGCTGAAATATTGCCACTATAGCTTCCTAAAACCCTGGCGATGGCATTCCAAAAAGTCGATTTGCCATTACGGCCTTCACCGTAGGCTATAATTAAGGCTTCTACATAAACTTTGCCTATGGCAGCGAGTCCTACAATTCTTTGAACATATTCAATTAAACTTTTATCCTTACAAAAGAATACATCAATGGCATCAAGCCATTTGTCCATACCTTTATCATTAGGGTTTACACTTGTTTGCTTTGTAATAAAGTAAGAATAGCTAGGACCCATTTTGGAATCAATACCTTTTCTAAGGTCGAAGGTAGCCTTTGGTGTATTTAATAAAAAACCATCAATATCAAGATCCTTAGGTAAAATCTCAAGCATAGGCTGTGCTTCCTTTAATGCTGATGATATTTTCTTAGAATCCCTTCTAGTAATTACATATTTTTTATAGGCCATAGCAGATTCATATCTTTTAAAAGATTCATCTTGAACTTCATTAAAATCCTTTGCTGCCTTTTTAGTTCCCTTTTCCATAACAATATTTAAAGCACCACTATCAGACATTTCATTTAAAGCATTATTAATTTCAATTTCTGCTTCTTTAAGCTGTCTGGTGGTTAATTCTTGTGCAATAGCCTGTGCTTTTGGTTTTGATTCCTCCCAAAAGCTACCGTTATATACTAAGAAATCGGTAGAAGGGGAGTATCTAAGAAATTCTTTATATTCTTCAGAAAGTACAATAGCTTGACCTACATCTGAAAAATCACTAGGTTTAAGAAGTATTTCACTGCCATAATCTTCTGGAGGAATATATCCTTCTTGTGAAGAAATTCTTTTGCCAAAATTAATAGCACTATGCCATATAAGATCTAATTCATCTTCATCTAAGGGTGGATTACATTTTTCTGCTTCTTTTAAAAAGAGGGCATAGGCTTCATCTGTATTTCCAAGACGTACTATAATTTTTCCAGCATAACGGGACAGGGTACTATTTCTAGAACCTTCCTGTATTTCTTCAGTAGAGTCATCCCAATCTTCAAAACTTGCAGCATCAAGATATTCTTCAATACTTTTATTACCGTCATGAATTTCTATATTTGGAGAGCTAGTACCAAAGATAAATCTAGCACTATCAAGAGCATTGTTATCAAAGTAGGGGAAGGACCTAGCTATTTTTTGTTTTAAATTTGCATATTCATTTGAATTAGTAATTTCTTTAATCATGAAATAAATATGAAATCTTGGCCTTGGGGTTCTTTTTCCTTTTTGTTTCATATGGTTTCTACTATAGATAGCTACAAAGGGGATATCTTCAAAAGTTGTAGCCACATCTTTAACAGTAACCCAGTCATTTGGATCGTCTGAATGGTCATTATCACAATCAAGTACAGCATTATCAGCTTTAATAAAGTTAGCTGAACTTCTATAATTATTTTTAAATTTGGCTGAAACATGGTCATATTTAATTGCATCTGCCATAGATACTTCATCCGTTACTAAAACTTCTTTAGGGTAGATGCAGTTTGAAAGATTACCTGTAATATTTGATGAGTATAGGGTAAATTTAATCACTCAAGCACCTCCAAAAAGTCCTCCCAAGCAGTTAATGGATAACTATTTACTGTTCCAAATCTTTCATCATTTGTTTCACATTTTCTTATTTCAATAGAGTGGCACCTACAGTATGCAGATAATCTTTTACCGATACTTTGACATTCTTTTAAATTCCAACCCATGTTGAAAACATTATTGTACTTGGCTACGGTATAAAACTTGAGGGAGGTATTTAAAGCAATTTCAAGACTTTCGTTTTCTTCTGATAAAGCAAGTATTTTTATTTCAGCTTCCCTTGCTTTTTGCTGAGCTATTAATAAAGCACGTTCCATAATTTTTTCAGGGGAGTTCCATGCTTCTTCAATGGAGATAAAATACTGCCTAAACTTTTTCCCCATTTCACTTCTTTGGAGCATACAGATTTCTTTTGCCATAGAAATGGTTAGGGAGTGGTCGATTCTAGGCTTACCAGGAAGACCGTCAGACCTATTACTCAAAATTGAGTAATAGTCTTTTCCCTCTATAAAGCCGTATTTGCACATTCTTGAAAACCAATCATTATATCTAGTTTCAACTTTTAATGCCTCATGAAGTTCACGACCATTTACTGTAGGAATATTATTTTTATAATCAATTACAATTAGTTCATTCATTCTGTAACCTCCTCGCATCTAGAATTAAAGTATCTTATTGGCATATTTCTTCTTTTGGCTTTAGCAATTTCTTCAGCCATTCCCTTAGAAACTCTATCAAAGACCCACAATTCTTCACATTTGCCAAGTAGTATAAGAGCAAAGCGGAGTCCAAGTTCTCTTTCCTCAGGATCTTCATCATCTAAAAATTGAGGGTAGTGCAGGTGAGGAGCTATAGGAATATATCCTTTACTTATAGCAAACCTACAATAGCCCTGAGCCTTTTTAATATTTCTTTCCATATCACCTGAGAAGGGAGAGGCAATATAAACAAGGGGAAGATATTTTTTCTTTAAAGCTTCATAAGGAGTAGGGTCATAGTATCCTTCTTGATTAAATTTACTTATTGTCATATTGGATACCTCGCTTCTTTAACTCTTTTAATTTTGTTTTGCTACATTCACTGCAATATACAGATGTGCCATACAAATCACCTTCGCCATTACTAAAGAGCTCCACTAAGTCAATTTCCACTTCGCACCCACAATTAGGACAGGTACAAAAGACATTGTCATCATGGATATCTACAGTTACATCAACTGAAGGGCTGACTTTTTCTTTTACATAAAACATAAAAACACCTCCAAAAATTTAATAGGCAGGTAATGCCCTTATTAACTAAAGGACAGTACCTGCCAAATTCCGTAGTAGTTTTTTAATCTTTTTTGTAAAAGTTTCCTTCAAAGCCTTCAGCTCGGAGTTGTAAGCCCTTTGACCATGGAGGAGTTTCACACATTATTTTACATATCTCATCTACAGTTATATGTTTTTCAGCCTCAATAATAATCTCATCATGAATATGCATTACTATAGAAAAATGTCTTAATTTCTCCATAGAAAAAATTAGAATATCTCTACTAATTGCTTGAACAATATTTTCCACAAACTTTGGTCCATAGGACTGTATCCTTTCCCATTTCTTAGTTCCACCAAGACCCTCATAAGTTACACAATCTGAGCCAAACTTACTGACTCCAATTTTGGGTTTAACATAGGATAGTTGCCTACCAGAGGGGAGGGTAATAAATAACATTCCGCTTTTATAAGAAAACTCAATGCCATGAGTAGTGGTAGTAGTTCTTTCTCTGACAGTTTTAAGAACTACTCTATCAACATCCCACCAAAAATTAACTATATTAGAATTGGCAAGTCTCCAGGAGTCAACTAGGGGTTTAAGCTCATATTCTTCAAGTCCCATATCAAGAGCACCCATAGAAATTAATGCACCAACGGAGCCGCCGTAACCACAGGCCAGGTCGGCTACTTTCCCTTTATCTCTTAAGGGACTCTTTTTATCTATTTTTTCAATAGGAACATCAAACATTTGACTTGCAGTAGCAATATATAAATCTTCTTTTCTTTCATAGGCATCAAGAACCCACTTTTCACCTGCAAGCCAAGCTAGAACAACTCTTTCAATAGAAGAAAAATCTGCGACTATAAATTTATGATTAGCCTTTGGAATAAAGGATGTACGAATAAGCTGGGATAAAACTTCTGGGATAGAATCATAAAGCATATCTAATGCAGTTATATTGTTTGTGTGAACTAATTCTCTAGCTTCATATAAATCAGGAATATTGTTTCTAGGAAGGTTCTGAGGTTGCAAAATTCTACCTGCAAATCTTCCTGTCCTATTTGCACCATAAAATTGAAACATTCCTCTAGCACGATTATCAGAGCCTACAGCATTTTCCATAGTTTGATATTTCTTAACGGATGATTTTGAAATTTGCTGCCTAAGAGTTAAAACCTTTGATAAATCTCCAGTAGCTGTTTCTAATAATTCTGAAACAATCTTTTTTCCAAGGCTTTCAGTTTCAAGACCATTTTCAGAGAGCCAACCTTTTAATTGTTGTACTGAATTTGGATTATCAAGATTTGTTAATGCTTTCATTTCATCAATTAATTTAGTACGAGAGTGGTCGCCAATTTCTATTGCATTCTTTATAAAATCTAAATCAAGAAGTACACCTCTATCATTAATTTCCTGGTCTAAGTGATATTCATGCCATATATGTTCGGGAACAGGAAATTTCGAGAGTTTCATTTGAATTTCTAGTTCCGTCTCCACATCACGTTTGTTATATTCTTTAAAAGTTGACCATTTTTCAAGGTCATGGTAGGGATGATTTCTAGTTCTTTTACCATTTGTTTTAGTAGGCTTACAAGGAGTACAAAAGTACCTTATTAAATCTTTTCCTTCTTTAAGCTTCTGTTTTTCAAGTCCTAAAACTGTACCAACACCTTCAAGAGAAAGGGGAAGTCCCATATAAGCAGACCAAATCATAGAGCATCTCCATGATGAAGGGTCAAGATATTTTCCAGTAGGGTATCCCAGGTACCTAGATAGACAAATGCGTTCAAAGTTAGCATTGAAGGCCCATTTAATAATATTAGGGTCAGTTAATGCATCTAAAATTTCTATTGGTATCTTTTCACCCATTGCTAAATCAATGACTTTAACATCCCCGCCATCAATGGAATAAGCAAATAGTAAAATTTCAAAATCAAGAGATTCAACATATCTATAAACTCCAGATTTTGAAAGATTGATGCTACTAAAAGTTTCTATATCAATTTCTAATGTTTTCATTTAATTCTCCTTTCTTAGATATAGATAAAGCAGCAAGATTTAATCCTGCTGCCTTCAAAGTTTTATGAAAGGAAATCATCATCTATATCAGTTGCAAAGTCATCCTCAGCTCTTGATTTGCCACCAAGAGATTCTCCATCTCTAATCTTTTGTAGATTGTTAAGACCACAGGCAATTCCCTTATTTCCGTTACTATTAAAGGCATAGAAGTTAATACTAGCTCTGCCATATACACCACTATAAACTTCAGAGCGATCAAGAATAGGGTCAAGATTACTATCTACAATACCTGGAGCAGTTGCTGAATTTGCATTTACAAAATATGAATTAGCATAAGCTTCATCATCTGGTCTTTCAACATCACCATCTCTTAATGGTTGCTTAATAGAAGATAGAGGGGGTACAGTTTTACCATTACCTTTTAATTTACCTTCGCCTTCTTTATAAGCAGCCTCAATAGCAGTCTTAATTTTGTTAAGAGTTCTAGTATCTGACTTTGGAATTATTAGTGATACTGAAAACTTAGGTGTACCACCGTTAATTGATTTTGCTTCCCAAACATTTGCATATGACCATCTTGTTTCTGGTCCTGTTATAACTTTCATTGGATTAGTATTTTTACTCATAAATTTGTCCTCCTAAATTTTCTTTAAAATCATCTACAGCTGTATTAATAGCTGGTCGTTTATCACTCTCAGAAACGAGAGTAGGTTTACCTTTTGGTTTTTCTACTAGGTCTGATAATAATTCTGAAAACCTAGCTTTTCCTAATGTTTTTTCCATAGCTGTGATTCCTTTGATTTTATGTTCATAAGGGTCATAGCCATTTGATTTAACAACTTTAATAACTTCTTCTTCATTAATATACTTTCTGTTACTTCTTCCTTCGACTAGTTTAAAGCCATGCCACTGTTTGCCACGAAGAGCAGCTGTTAGAGCATAATCTTTAATATCAGAAGCCCAAGAAATTAGCTCATCGATTTTACTTAGAATTTCTTCTACATCTTCATCTTCTAAAATAGGTGGTAGCTTAAATTCATACTTAGCAAGCTCAAGATTATATTCAGCCCTGTGTCTGCATTCATGCTTACTTTTACAGAAAACACACCAATCACCACATTTAAATTCTCCTTCTCCATCAAGGGCAAGCTTAGCTGTAGGTATTAAAATATCATTAGCCCACTTATAGAGTTCATCTTTTGAAAGGGTGAAGGTGCTTATATTGTTTCTTCTGGGCTGATAGATGGTCATAGATACAGTTTCAATATCATAAATACCATCAAAAAGCTCTAATGCACCAAGCCCATATAATTTCATTTGTGAGTTGTCATTGGCATCAACTAGGATTCCTGTACCATGCTTATAATCAATTACATGAAGTGCATCATCTGAAACAATAATACAGTCCCCAGTACCATAGCCGCCTTCAGCATACTTTGAATAATCTAATCTTTGTTCTATTAGAATCAAAGGGTCAGAGCATCTTGTTTTTGCATCCTCTAAAAGTTCTAGAATATAGGCAGCATAGCTTTCAGCACATTCTTCCATTTCTTCATTGTAGTATTCAAGATTAGCAGTAGGGTCTTTAGCTCCCATACCTAAAAGGGTTTTTAATTTATACTCTCCTAATAGATGAGCTTCAGTCCCTTCAGCTGCATAACTACTTGTTGTATCATCGTATTTCTGGCCAAGTCTTAAAGACGGAGGGCAGTTTAGCCAGCGATGACTTGAAGAAGGGGAGAGGAGAGCATGTTTACTCATTTCCCAATACCTTCACTTCTTCCAGTAGTTTCTTATACTTTTTAGGGTCGATTTCACTTAATTTATTAGCACCATGCTTTTCCAGTAAAGCTTTGATTTCATCCGTATAACCACTACGAGATTTTTCTGCTAGAACAGCTCTAACCATTTCTAAAGTAAGTTTTTCTTTAGTAGCTGCAGGTTGCTTTTTTGGTTCGATAGCTTCATTTGAAATTTCACCACTTCCAGAGAATAAGTCTAGAAGTGAGTCAGCTACAGATAAAAGCATATTAGCAGCAGTTTTTAATTCATCTACGGTTTGAGATAGTTCGTTCATTTTACTCATATAGATTTGCTCCTTTCATAAATTTTTTGCCCTTCAATATCTAAAGGACACTGAAGGGCAGAATCCGTAGTAAAACTTTTTATTTTTCTAAAACATCTTTTAAGTCTTTATGTGAAAGGAGTTTTTTACGAAGCTGAAGTTCTCTGTATCTAACTCCATCAACGGTAATATTTAATTTTTCTGCTATTACTTTTTTCTTCTCTTTATTAATAAGCGCATTAAAAAGTAATTTATCCTCAGAAGATAAGCCATCATAGGCTACAAGGAGAGCTGCCATTAATTCTTTATCCTCTATAATTTTTAAAACATTTTGGGATTTATCAATAGGGGTGAAGGAACTTTCCATTTCATCATCATTACCTGTCCAAGTTTTATCCAACTCAACAGTTCTACTTTTGTTTTTCCTATTACATTGCTCACAGTTTTGGTCACAGTTTTTGGTTTTTTCCCATATACAAGAGAATTTTCTATATTCATATCTTTCTTCTCTTTTTAAAGAAGTGCTATTAAAACGATGAATGTCTTCATTGGCTTGATTTCTAATAAGTCTTACAGCATACCCAGCTTCTTCATCATAGAACCAGCGTTGCTTATAAGGGTTTTCTTTGGTTGGCGGTTCAGCAGGGGCAAAACAAACTTTTCTGTCTACCTTTAAATATTCGCCTTTTTTATTTTGTGCATAGTATTCTTTGTAATAAATACTTTGATAGTTTTTCATTTTATTTCCTCCTTAGGTTTTCAATTTGAAATCCACCAGAGGAAAGAAATCCTCAAAACAAAAAGACGGCATGGGGGAACACATATAAATGTGTCCCGCACGGCCGTCTTAGCGTTCTGGCGGATTCCAGTTATCAAGTTGTGATTAAATTTTAAGCTACATCTTTTTTATGTTGATGGGTAATGTTTAAAGTCCCATCTGGATTTGCAGTGATTATTGTTAAGCAATCTTTAAGGCAAATCTCTATAACTTTTTTGTCTTTGCTGATATCGCAGATTCGTTTGTTATTGATGTTTCTGACTTCTTCCATGGTGGCTTCCTCCTTTCATAGATTTATAAATGCAGAAGAATTTTTAATAAATTTTAATAAAAAAACTGCTATTGGCTTGTACAATAACAGTCTACTAGTTATGAAATTGAGTTTACATGGCTGCGACTTTACTTTGACTTTACTATCACTTTAATTTTAAAGAATCTATATACAACTTTAAGAATGTAAAGGATAAATCTGAAAATACAGAAAAAAGATTGTAAGATATATAGTTGCGTGATAAAATATAAATTAATATAAGAAAATCATTAGTTGAATCTATTTTATGTGGAGGCGAGATTGTGAGATTTAGCTATAATAAATTGTGGAAATTGCTAATTGATAAGAAGTTAATGAAAAAAGATTTAATGGCTATGACAAATATAACTTCATCTACAATGGCTAAGATGGGAAAGGATCTACCAGTTAGCATGGAAGTTTTAGCACGGATTTGTAAAGCGTTAGATTGTAATATTGGGGATATTGTAGATGTGATTAATGAAGATAGATGATAGTTTCTTAGAAAGGAGAATTAGATGAAACGGCTTTGTTATGCTTCTTTATTAAAAGTTCTTTATCATTGTAAACCTTATAATGTTTCACAATGCTTAATCAACGGTACAATGCTTCTAATATTAGATGATTACGAAGATTTGACTGGAGATGATAATGCTGCATCAAGGATGGCTACAGGACATAGAAATGTTTCTCCTGAAGCTGGAGCAGAGGCAAGAAATGTTAAAGTCTCTAGTGTTATAGATTACTTTAGGGATAATGTTATCTCTTTACTCAATAAAGCAAAGATTAAGACTGCAATTTTGGCATTGAGAGATATTCTTGCCGACGATGATTCTATTCCAGGGGATACTCCAATATATCTAGAAAGTCTTAAGACTAAGGATGAGATCATTAATGAAACTGTATTTGATCCAGCAGAATTAATAGCTAATATTTTTTTATATACTGTTGCCAATGTAAAAAGCACTGATTTGAAAACTGAAATTAAAGAAGTAACAGAGGAGTACTTAAATTCATTTGATTCAAAGAAAGATACTATTTCATTTATGAAAAACATTGCTACATCTACCACTTCAATAAAAAAGACTATTAAAGATAAAAATTTCAATGGAATATTTAATGAAGTGAAGCATTTAGAGGCACTTGGGTTAAAAAATAATAACGAGCTTAGAGTTTTTCATTTGAATGTGATAAATAATAAATTTTCTAGCAGAGATTTAAAAAAGTTTCTTGTTTCAAATGTTGGGATGTATGTATTTTCAAGAGCTGAGATAGAACAATTTAAAATAGAGGACGATGTAGAAAGCATAGGATTACAAGCGTTAAATAGATTAAAGAAATATGGCGGAGCGAATTATTTAACAGGAGACACCCTTGGTGATATGATTCTTTATGCCTTTCTAGAACAAGTTTTAAACGCTCCCAAAATTATGAGTAAGATTGAATTAGCTACTACTGCAAGTAGGTATGGAAGTAAAAGTGATGGTATACACTTATTAACAATTGATGAGGGTTTGGGACAGCCTTATCATCAGCTTGTATTTGGGGCATCACAAATCATTGGAGATTTAACTAGTGCGGTTGATAAGTCAATGGAGGCTGTAAAGGATATTAATGATGACCCCTCGACTGAATTAAATGTAGTGGAGAGCACTTTATTCGGTAGAGTATTTGACGACTCTACAGCAGAGTATATGAAAAATATTATCCTGCCAAGTAGGGGAGGAGCATCTGCAGTAGACCAAGCTTACGGTATATTTTTGGGCTATACACTAGGATTGGATTCATCAACTTTGTCAAACTCTCAGTTTCGTGTTGAAGCAGTCAACAAGATGAAAGAGGACATAAAATCAACTGCACCTTATATTGTAGATAAAATTAATAGTATGGGCATGAATGGGTATTCATTCTATTTTTATGTTTTACCATTTAACGATGCTCCTAATGAGAAAAAATGCATAATATCCGATTTGCTAGCAGGGGGTGTATGCTAAATGGGAAAACCCGACAATCCAACTTTTGGAGAATTACTTTATAAAGATATAGATGATAATGAATTTCTGAATGAATTATATGAAAATATTCTATACAATTATTCCTTGGAACTTTTTAAAATTAATAAACCACACCTTGAAGTAGATATATCTGCAGCCCTACGTTTTGCTGATATACTATCAAAATCTGTCCATAAAGAAAAAGCGGACAAGCATAAAATCTGGGCTCAAGAGATAGTTGCACTTTTACATAGAATTTATCCACAGGATTATAGGATTAAACATTATATGGGGTCGGTACTTCAAAGTACAGGTAATTACCGTGGGATGGATATGATTACCCCAGATTTCCAGCCAACCACACTACCTGAAAAGCTTTATACAGATTTTAATAAAGATTATTTAAGTATTCCAGCAGAACCAGAACAACAATTCTTTCGTTCCCAAAAAATTGTATATGATAGGTTAAAGGACGATTATTTTAGTTATTCTGGGCCTACTTCAATGGGAAAATCTTTTATTATGCGTATGTTCCTAAAGGAAAAGGTTATGAATGGTATACATTCTAATTTTGCTATTATAGTTCCTACAAAAGCATTAATTAATGAAGTGAGTAGTAAAATAATTAATGATTTGAAAGAGCTTCTTAAAGAACATAATTATAGGTTAATTACCTCTGCAGGGGCGTTATCTTTAAAAGAAAAACATAATTTTATTTTTGTCCTTACTCCAGAGCGGCTTCTTTATTTACTAATAGACAATCCAGCAATTAACATTGAATATTTGTTTATAGATGAGGCACATAAAATTTCAGCTAAAGGGAGTCGTAGTGCGTTTTACTATAAAGTAGTGGATATGCTATGTAGAAAAAAGGAAAAACCTCATGTTGTTTTTGCTTCACCAAATATTCCTAATCCAGAAATATATTTAAAGCTTATTCCAGAAGCATATAACATTAATGAACAAAAACTAACTACATCTTTTGCTCCAGTAAGCCAAATGAAGTATTTAATTGATTTGCCTAACAAGAAAATAGAAATATTTAATGATAGTAACAAAAACTTTATTGAAGTTGCAAAACTTAACAGAGAGGCAACAGTATGTGAATTAATAACTCGATTGGGTGGGGATGGTCAAAATATTATTTATTGTCCTGGAATAAACAAGGCAATTACGTATGCACTTGATTTTGCTAAAAATAAAGAAATAAAGAACAACCAAGAACTTAATATTTTGGCAAAGGATATAGCAAATGAGGTTCATAGAGATTATTATTTAGCTGATTTAATTCCTAAAGGTGTCGCTTACCATATTGGCTACTTGCCATCAACTATTAAAATGCGTATTGAAGAGCTTTATAGACAAGGGTTGATTGAAACCTTATTTTGTACCAGTACTTTAATGGAAGGGGTTAATTTGCCAGCAGATAATTTGTTTGTTACAGATTATAAAATTGGAAGAGGTAGAATGTCAGCCATAGATTTTAAAAATCTTATTGGAAGGGTTGGACGAATAGAGTATAACCTTTATGGCAATGCATTCCTCATGCGACCAGAAGAAAAGGTAAAATCAGAAATTTTTGTGGAGCTACTAAAAGAAGATATTCCCGAGCAAAAACTATCCATTGTAACAGAATTATCAAATAATCAAAAAACTAAAATTATTGAAAGTTTGGTCAAGGGCGATGCCCAGCTGACTCAATATCCTAAGAATCAAACAGCTGAAGAATATTCTCTTATGAGGAAATTTACTGGTATTTTATTAAGGGATATAATGCAGGGTAATAAAAGTTTAGTGTGGAAGGAATTCGCTCACCTATTGGATAAGGAAATAGAGGAGGAAATAAGAAGTATATTTAATAAAAAAGAAAATAGGCCAGATGATGACATTAATGTTTCAATTGACCAATCAAATAACTTAACAACAGCAATAGTGAAGGGATTAAAATATCCTGAAATTAATGCAAATGGGAATGTAGCGTACAATGAATTATTAGCATTTTTAGAAGAACTTTGTAAAATATTTAAATGGGAAATATATGAAAAGTCTACTCTAGGATTCAAGAGTAAAGATGGAAGACACGGTAAATTAAGATGGTATGCTGTTATATTATCTCAATGGATTAAGGGGACAGGCTTGAGTTATATAATGGAAAAAGGTTTAGAGTATAAGCGTAATAGACCCAAGACAGGTGTCCGAGTAAACGGAAAAATTTTAGATTACAATGACTCTAAGGAACATAGAAATATTGCAATATCAGAAGCTTTAGATGCAATAGAAAATGTTATCCTCTTTAGTATATCTAATTATTTTTTAAGATTCTCGACAGAATACAAACGGATACATGAGGTAGAGTCCTTTAACAATGACTGGTATGAATATGTAGAGTATGGAACAACAAATCCACTATCTATAATGCTTCAAAGAAATGGCTTTTCTAGGGAAACTTCAACTTATATAAGAAGGAATAGAGACGAGTATGTAGTTAAAACAATAGATGGAGATATAAAATTAAGAAGCAGTTTGGCGGATTGTGGGAATGTCAGTGTCCAAAAAGAAGTTGAAGATATTAAATACAATATACCAGAGTTATTCGTGGATTAAATAGTATAGGGCTTGATAAAAGAAGGGTAATGATTAAAATAAAAAAAAATAAATTTGAATAGAAGGAGAATATAGAAAATGAAAAATATTTTTGAAATAGTACAAGAGGTACTTTTAGGTGCTGATAAGTACCAATCAGAAGATAACAATTTGTTAAAAGCTAAAGTGTACTCAGACATAATGATGATGGATGAAGAGTTGTTATCTCTTTTGTTAAGCAATGAAAGAATAAAGGAAGAATTTTTTACGAAAGTAAAAGATACTCTAATTTTTGACAAACAAAATTTGCATGGCTTATTGAATCGAAAGAATTTCTTCCAGACAGCTATACAAGATATTCAAATAAAATAGGTTTAACATCAAATGGGAACTTCATTTCTCAGAAGAACGACGTGGTTCTAGATTTTCCTTATAAAGATTGTTATTTGCAGGGCGGTCAAGATAAGGAAGATCAGAAAAGAGAAGAAATCTTCTACCACGAGACTATTGCCAATGATGAAGTAACTAGAATGCTCGCACCTAAAGTTTTTACAAATGCAAAACGTTATACAAAGGAAGGTATCGAAGAAAATATTGAGTTTAAAGATGATGACAATTTAATTATAAAAGGTAATAATTTAATTGCACTATCAAGCTTATTAAAAAGATACGAAGGTAAGGTAAAATTAATATATATCGATCCACCATACAATACAGGTAGTGATAGCTTCAGATATAACGACTCTTTTAATCACTCGACCTGGTTAACATTTATGAAAAATAGGCTTGATTTAGCAAAAAAATTATTAGCAGATGATGGAAGTATATATGTTCAGATTGATAATAATGAAGTTCATTATCTGAAGGTACTTATGGATGATGTATTCGGAGAGTCAAATTTTCAAAGGGAAATAATTTGGGTCTTAAAAGGTGTATCTGGCTATAAATCTTTAGTAAATAATTATGTAAGAGGGCATGATACTATTTTGTTTTTTACGAAGTCTAAAGACTTTATATATAACAAACAGTATTTGCCATATTCAGATGAGCAGTTGAAAAGATTTTCAAGTGTTGACGAAGATGGTAGAAAATATAAAACAATTACCAAAACAAGAAGAATGTATTTAGACGAGGCAAAAGGTGTGCCGCTAACAGATGTGTGGGATGATATAGCTAGCTTTCAAACAATTGTGAACTCTCCTGAGATAACAGGATTTAATACGCAAAAACCTGAAAGATTAATAAAAAGAATCATTGATTGCTCAAGTAATAAAGGTGACTTAATTCTTGACTTTAACTTAGGATCAGGAACAACAGCTGCAGTTGCTCACAAAATGGAACGTAAATATATAGGGATTGAGCAAATGGATTATATAAATGAAGTTACAATTCCACGCCTTAAAAGAGTTATCGAAGGTGACAAAAGTGGGATATCAGAGGTGGTTGATTGGCAAGGTGGGGGATCTTTTGTTTATTGTGAACTCCTAGAAAACTCCAAAGAGCTTATTGATGAAATTCAAAATGCAACGGATGCAACAATTACTGATATAAAAGAAAAAATATATAGAGATGAAAGAATAGTTCCATATATTACGAGAGATGAATTAGAGGCGGTTGATGTAGAGTTTGAAAAGTTGACCCTCGAGGAGAAAAAGATGGCTTTATGTGCATTGGTAGATAAAAACAAGCTGTATGTTAATTTATCTGATATTGACGATAAAGAATACAATATTAGTGATAAAGATAGAAAATTTACAGAATCCTTCTATAAAAGGGAGGTTTAATTAATGGAACAAAGGTTTTTATATGAAAAATTAAATGTTGTAAAAGAACTAGGTCAGTTAAAAGATATACCTGAAATAATTGAAAAAGGATTAGCACCCCATATTCATCTTCGTGAGTATCAAGAAGAGGCTTTTCGCTATTTTATTACCTATTTTGAGGAAGAAAACTTAAGGAAAAATAAACAAATACATAATCTTTTTCACATGGCTACAGGCAGCGGAAAGACAGTGATTATGGCGGGTTTAATTCTTTATTTGTATACTAAAGGGTATCGTAATTTCATGTTCTTTGTTAATCAAACTAATATATTGGAAAAAACAAAAGAAAACTTTACTAATCCTCTATCGTCAAAGTATCTTTTCAATGATGTAATTGAATATTTAGGAAATAAAATTAATATTAAAATGGTGGATAATTTTAGTGGAAATGATTTAGAGGAAGATATACAAATTTGCTTTACTACAACACAGAAGCTTCATATGGATTTATTCACACCGAAAGAAAACTCTTTAACATATGAAGATTTTGAAAATAATAAAATTGTATTTATATCAGATGAAAGTCATCATGTAAATACTCTTACCAAAAGGGCATCAAAAGCGGAAAAAGAAGCTAAAAATAGCTGGGAGTATTCTGTTACTAATGCTTTTTACAGAAATAGAGACAATATAATGCTCGAATTTACTGCTACAGCAGATTTAAAAGATACAAATGTTAAAAATAAATACCTAGATAAAATAATCTACAACTATCCACTCATTAACTTTAGGTCTAGTGGATACACTAAGGATTTTCAAAATTTTGGAACAGACAGTGAACCATGGGAGAGAACTTTGATAGCTCTTATTATGAGTGAATATCGTAAGTATCTTTTTGCAGACTGTAAGCTAAATATTAAACCCGTTATTATGCTTAAATCCCAAAAAATTAAAGAATCGGAGGACTTTTACGAGGAGTTCTTCTCTAAAATAGATTCTTTAACAGGCTCAGAAATACAAGAACTTTATTCCGCAAAGATAGATATACTTACACAAGCATTAGATTACTTTAAAGCTAAAGACTCAAGCTTTCAACTGTTAGAACATAGTTTAAAAAGTAGTTTTACTAGGGATAACTCAATTATTATTAATGGAGCTGCAGATAATAGCAGAGAAAATCAATTGCTTGTTAACTCCCTAGAGGACGAAGACAATCCAATTCGTCTTATTTTTGCTGTAGATATGTTAAATGAAGGTTGGGATGTACTTAATCTATTCGATATAGTAAGGCTTTATGATACGAGACAAGCAAGTGGAAAAGCTGGTAAAATCGGTGCATACACTATAAAAGAGGCTCAGTTAATAGGTCGTGGTGCGAGATATTGTCCATTTAAAGTTTCAGAGGAACAAAATCGATTTAAAAGAAAATATGACAATGATCTTAACAATGAGTATCGCATATTAGAAACTATGTTTTTTCATAGCAGAAATGATTCACGTTATATAGCTGAATTAAGACAGGCTTTAATTGCAACAGGGCTTCAGGATGAAAATCCTATTAAATTAGAATATAAACTAAAAAAGGAATTTAAAGATACTGAGCTTTATAACAAAGGATTAGTATTCTCAAATAAGCGTATTCCAAAAGGAAGAGATGAAGTAAAATCATTAGAAGAAAGAATTAGAAATAGGGTATATAGATATACACAAAAAACAACCCGAGGTGCAGTAGTAAATTTAATTGGAGATAATAAAACATCAACAACTGCTTCAGAAATAAAAACTATAAAATTTAAAGATATTGATTATAATGTATTGCTTGGTGCAAGTGAAAAGTTTAATGAACTTAGATTTAGTGTGATACAAAGCAAGTTCCCGCATGTGAAAACGTTGAAAGAATTTTTAACCTCAGAAGAATACCTGGGGAACTCTACGATTGAGATTAAATATTTTACTGAAAACATCACTGGTAGGGATTTATTTAAGGCTTGTATAGGAGCATTTGAGAAAGTATCAAGCTATATAATTTCCTTGAAACCAGAATATATTGGAACGACTGAATTTGAGCCAAAAGCAATTAAATCTGTTATTAAGGATAAGAGTATTTATCTATCTAGGCTTGATGAAAATGGTGGGAAAGGTGTATCACAAGTGAATTGTCCCAATCCAGAATATCAGATTGATTTATCAAAAGAGAGTTGGTATGTTTTCAACGATAATTATGGGACTAGTGAAGAAAAATTATTTATTAAATTTTTCAAAACTGATATTGAACCAAAATTAAAGGCTAAGGGATTAGAGTATTATGTAGTTAGAAATGAAAGAATACCCGAACTTGCTATTTATAGCTTTGAACATGGTGAACGATTTGAGCCTGATTATCTGCTTTTTGTGGCTAAAAAGAACAGTGATAATATATCTAACTACCAAACCTATATTGAACCTAAAGGGAATCATTTACTTAAGGAAGATAAATGGAAAGAGGAATTTTTAAATGAAATAGGGGAAAAGCATTATATTTCTAAAACTTTAATATCTGGAAATGAGTATAAAATAATGGGGTTACCTTTTTATAATGATCAATACCGAAGAGAAGACTTCTTAGAAAAAGTATCTGCATGGATAGATACAATTTAAATTTTGGCTTTAGTAAAGTAGAAAGGAGGTTTTGTTGTGGCTGTACGAGGGAAAAGCATAAACTTATTTCTGATGGATGGGACAGCTGTTGGGAGGATAAAATGTACTCTCGCTAATTGGACGGGTGTTGCTTATAAAATACCTAGAACAGAACTTGATAAATGTAAAGAGCGGGAAGATCTTAAGCAAAGTGGCGTTTACTTTTTATTTGGGACATCTGATGAAACGGGAGAAAATATTGTCTACATTGGTCAAGCAGGGGCAAGAAAAAATGGTGAGGGCTTACTTTATCGTCTGCAGGAACATAAAAGAGATGATAGCAAAGATTATTGGACAGAAGCAGTTGTCTTTACTACTTCAAACAATTCTTTTGGGCCAACTGAAATAAGCTATTTAGAAAATAGATTTTTTAATTTAGCTAAAAACGCAAGAAGATATAGTGTTAAAAACAATAGCGATCCAACGTCAGGTAATGTAACTGAAGAAAAAGAAAGTGAGTTGGAGGAGTTTATAGAGTATGCTGAAATAGTTATGGGGACATTCGGTCATAGAGTATTTGAATCCCTTGAAGAAAAGCCAACTAATAAAGAAATTAAGGAAGTAGAAATTGATGATGAGCCTGTATTATTTTTGAAAACTTCTAAAGCTGAAGCCAAAGGCCGAAGAACTAATGAAGGCTTTGTTGTTTACAAAGGTGCGTTAGTTTCTGTTAATCCTACTAAAAGTTGCCCAGAGACTATTAATAATTTGAGAGAGCGATATAGTGATAGGATAAAAAGTGGCATGCTTCAAGAGGATATACTTTTTACAAGCCCTTCTGCAGCAGCAGGTTTTGTAACATATGCCAGTGCTAATGGCATGATTATGTGGTTAGATAAAAAGGGAAGAACTTTAAAAGAAATAGAAAGCAATGAAGATTAATGTCTCTGGAAGGAGGAAGTGCCTAAATGTCAAATGAATTAATTTCTTTATCAACACTATTTCAAAATAGACTATTTAGAATACCAGATTATCAAAGAGGATATGCATGGAAAAAAGAACAACTAGTAGATTTTTGGGAGGATTTATTAAATCTTCATGAAGATAGATATCATTATACTGGACTTTTATCTTTAAAAGCGGTTAATAAAGAAAGTTTACGCTTATGGGGAGAAGACAGCTGGTTGATTGATATTGGCTATAAGGCATATCATGTTGTAGATGGTCAGCAAAGATTAACCACGTTTTCTATACTTATGTATGAGATAATATCTTTTATTAAGAGGTTAGATGAAAATCAAGAAAAATCGGATGATCAGATATTCATAGGATTTGAATCCGTCAAAGCGATTACAGAAAAGTATATAATGAAGAGTCGACCACCAGAAAACATGATTAAAACATATATGTTTGGATATGAGTTAGACAATCCTAGCTATAATTACTTGAAACATAAAATATTTGAAGAACAATTTGGTGGAACAATTGTTGAGACTTATTATACTCAAAATCTTATGTATGCAAAAAAGTTCTTTGCTAGAAACCTTGAGTCTTTATTTGAAGCAGAAGGCATAGATGGTATTGAAAAACTATACAAAAGGCTTACATTAAAACTAATGTTTAACCTACATGAAATTGAGGATGATTACGATGTTTTTGTGGCCTTGAAACAATGAATAATAGAGGAAAAAAACTTAGTAACTTAGAACTTTTAAAAAACAGACTTATCTATTTAACAACTTTGTTTGATGATGAACAGTTAGACAATAAGGATAAAGGACAATTAAGAAAGAATATCAATGATGCTTGGAAAGAAGTATATTATCAGCTAGGAAGAAATCAAAACCACCCCTTAGCTGATGATGAATTTTTAAGGGCTCATTGGACAGTCTACTTTCAGTATACACGTAGAAAAGGCGATGACTATATTAAGTTTTTATTGAATAAATTTTCTTCAAAAAATGTATTTGATAAGCATCCTGTTACAATTGATAATGAAATAGCTGAACCTCAAACTGAGGATGAAGATTTTGATGATGAGGATGTAGTTGAAAATACGGAAGAGGAAACTATCCTAGTAAGCAAATTAGCTCCAAGTGAGATAAATGCTTATGTAAGTAGTCTTAAGGAAATTGCAGAGTACTGGTATTACACTTATTTTCCTCATGATAGTGATGAATTATCTGCTGAAGAAAAGCAATGGATAAATAAATTAAATAGAATTGGAATTGGATATTTTAGACCACTAGTTGCTATATCTTTGTCTCTCAAAAATGAAGTTGAAGCGGAGGAACGTGTTTTACTTTTTAAAGAGATAGAACGTTTCATATTTCTTTGTTTTAGAATGGCGGGATATAATGCCAGCTATAAAAGTAGCTATTATTATAATAAGGCAAGAGATGTTTTACATAGAAAAACAAGCTTGAAATCTGTGGCAGATGATTTAATGGAGACAATAGATAATGATTTAAATCCAATTATAACAAGCTTTATAGCTAGAACAGATAGACGCTTTGATTCGGGTTTAGGCTTTTATGGTTGGCGAGATTTAAGATATTTTTTATACGAATATGAAAGCCACTTATCTACTAAAAACAATATTCAAAAAATAGACTGGCAGATGTTTTCTAAGGTTGAAAAAGACAAAATTACAATTGAACATATTTTGCCTCAAACACCAACTAAATGGTATTGGCGTAATCAATTCCGTCATTTTAATGAAGAGGAAATAAAGATTTTGTCTGCTAGTTTAGGTAATCTATTACCCCTTGCACAGAGCATAAATTCTTCTTTGCAAAATGATAGTTTCCCCGATAAGAAGAATCCTTCATCAAAAAGAAGAGGTTATATTAATGGATCACATTCAGAGATAGAAGTGGCTATAGAAGAAGACTGGACTCCTGAAGCTATTTTAAATAGAGGTTTAAAGCTTTTAGAATTTATGGAGAATAGGTGGGGTCTCGACTTTACAGTAGAACAAAAAAATGAGTTGCTCCACATTGATTTTGTTAATGAAGAGAGAGATGAAGTGCCAGAAATTCCAGAGCCTACAACAAATGATTTACCTAAAACAGATAAGAGCTCTTCATTTTTAAAGGAAGGGTTAACAGCCCTCCAACAGCAACGACTCAATTTTTGGAGGAGTTTTGTTGATTATTGTAAGTCAATTGATAGAGGGAAGGATATAGCCTCTCAAAAACCCGCTCATGTAAATTGGTATGACGTAGCTATTGGAAATAGTGAATACTATATCTTTTTTCAAATTATGAAACAAAATATTTTACGCATTGGTATCTATGTTCATCAACCTGAGACATTTAAAAGGCTAGAGCTTTTAAGGAATGAAATAGAAAGCATGTATGGATCTGAACTTGAGTGGTATACAAGCCGTAAAACTAGCACCGCAAAAAGGATACTTCATTCTATAGAAACAGATGTGTTTAACCCAGAACTATATTTAGAAAATTTCAATTGGCTAATCTCACAATATGATAAATTAAAATCGACATTAGAAGAAATTGATACAGCTTCTATTCTATCTGTAGATAATGCCAATAATTCTAGTATTACTAGTGAAATGGTAGCTTACGCTTATGATGTCTCTAAAAAGGTATTTGAAGGAAAGTTAGGAAGAACGGAAGGTAGAGATGAAATTGCAGATAGAGTAAATATGAATTCTGGCTCAGCTGGAGATTATATTTCAGCTTTTTATGCAATGATGAATGGCGAAAGATATACAAGAACTCTTAATGAATACTCTACTAGATATTTTTTAAAGGCGATTTATGAAGATTATGGAGAGTTAGCTTTAAAAAAAGCTATTGATGCTTGTAGAAAGCATGCTACTTATTATGCCGCCCTAGGTCGTGGAAGATTAGCTTATGTTGAAAAGATTGTTGAAGAGTACTCAAATTAAAGACTTATATCTTTTAATTTTGCCTATACTTTTTAATTATTTCTATAAAGTACAGATAAGGTGTGTTCAAAAATAAAAAACAAAGAAGAGCAAAGATTGATTTTAGCATTATTTATTAATTGATCTATAGAAATTTATACTTTAGATGTATATAAAACAACAGAATCCCTTGTTATCAAGGGTTTTTCTGCTATTCAAAACCTACTGAGACACAATCTAGGTTTTCAGAATTGTATTAAAGACGGTAAGAACATAGATCCTGCTTGTGGGTGTGGAAATTTTTTAGTTATTGCTTATAGGGAATTAAGAAGGTTAGAATTAGAAATTTATAAAGAGTTATATGTAAATGATAACATGTTTGTTCAAATGTCAGTGGATATAAATATACTTTATGATTGCATTGATGTTGATTGTATGTATGGTATAGAAAAAGAGGAGTTTGCAGCGAATATTGCTCAGGTTGCAATATGGTTAGTAGATCATCAAATGAATATGGAATTGTCACAAGAATTTGGTGAGTATTTTGTTAGGTTTCCTTTGAAAAAGGCAGCTAATATAATAAATGGAAATGCTTTAAAAGTTAATTGGAATGAAATCATACCTAGAGAAAAATTAACATATATAGTAGGAAATCCACCATTTATATCAAAGAAAAATAGGGATAAGCAGCAAAACTTAGACATGCAAGCAATATGTAAAGAAGTTACAAATTATGGGTTACTGGATTATGTTTGTTGTTGGTATATTAAGACTGTAGAGTTTATTAAAAATACAAATATAAAGGTGGCCTTTATTTCAACAAATTCAATTGTACAAGGGGAACAAGTAAGTGTATTGTGGAAGTATTTACTGAAAAAGAATATTAAAATAAATTTTGCACATAGGACATTTAAATGGAGTAATGAATATAGAAAAGATGCTCAGGTATATGTTGTAATAATTGGGTTTTCGTATATTAATAGTTTGAATAAGGTAATATATGATTACGAAATACCAAATTCTAATCCAATGAAGATTAAGGTAAAAAAGATAAATCCATATCTTTTAGAACAAGATGATTTTATAATAGAAAATAGAAGTAAACCTATTTGTAAAGTTCCTAAGATTAATTTTGGAAATATGCCTAATGACAATGGAAATTTTCTCTTTACTGATGAGGAAAAAAATGAATTTCTATTAAGAGAGCCCAAGGCAGAAAAATTTTTTAGACGTTTTATTAGTGCAAGAGAATTTTTGCATGATGAGAAAAGATGGTGTTTATGGTTAAAAGATGCTAAGCCTTCAGAAATTGTGGATATGCCTAAAGTATATAATTTGGTTAAAAGGGTTAAAGAGAGTAGATTATCTAGCAAAAGAGGGGCTACAAGAAAATTAGCGGATTATCCTTATTTATTTGGAGAAATAAGACAGGAAAAAGGAAATTATATATTAATACCTAGACATTCCTCAGAACAGAGAAAATATATTCCCATGGGTTTTTTTAGTGATGAATATATTGCAGCGGACTCATGTTGTATTATCAAAAATGCTGATTTATATCACTTTGGGGTACTAATGTCCGAAATGCATATGGCATGGGTAAGGCAAATATGTGGTAGAATAAAAAGTGACTTTAGATATTCAAATAAACTTGTGTATAATAATTTCCCATGGCCAGAAAACCCTAGTTATGAAAAAATGCTTTGCGTGGAAAAAACTGTAAAGAGGCTATTGAGGGTTAGAGAAGAGTATAAAGATCAATCGCTAGCACAATTATATAATCCAGTTATAACACCCTATAAGCTTTGTGAAGTTCATAAGGAACTTGATAAAGCGGTGGACAAATGTTATAGATCCCAAAAATTTTATAATGACTTTAATAGAATGAAGTTTTTGTTTGATTTATACAAAAGTTATATTAATAATGATTGATAGCAATCTTTTGAGATTATATATATCAGTGAAAACTGTTCTCTCTTTCTATTAGTATTATTACAATGAAAGCGAGAGACGATTATGAAAAAAATAAAAAATAAGTATGTTAAAACAATTAATTCATTGGCTTTTCCTATATTAATGAATTATTTGATTTCAAGTATATTTGAAATTATGGATAAAGTTATAGTGGGTCATTATTCAACGGAAGGCTTTGCAGGGGTAGAAATACTAAGAAGTGCATGTTCTAGCTTACTAAAGTTATATTAGGATAGCTACATCTTTTAAAAAATATTGAATGTATCTAAATATTTAGTATAAAAAAATCCTAGGAAATTCATAAAGTACAAAGTAACATAAAAGTAGTAGCCTAGCACCAAAAAATTGCATCTAGCATATAATAATAAATAACAATTTTTTGAGGTTTGCTCTATGATTTGTGTTATTAATTTAAGTATGCCAAGAAAAGGCATTCAAAAATTTTATAATAATTGTATGTTTAAAATTAAGTGTAAAAATATACATTTGAACAAAGGACTTAAAATAGCTTCCATTACATCAATGGGTATGATTTTTATCAGTGGCACATCTTACGCCAGTAGTATAGCAGGTAAAAGTAACTGTATAGGAAATCATGGGATATTAGAGTGTGTGGGATATCCAGGTGTGGATTTTGCCTTTCAGATTTTTAAAATGAGAAAAGATTTGTACAATTATATGGTATATAAGATTAAGAAAAATTAAAAAATAAACACTTTAGCTTATTAGCTGAGGTGTTTATTTTAAAAATATGGTAAAATAGGTATTAAGGGGAAATGGTAATAAATAAGGGGTGTTAATATGGAAAATTTGAATGAAAGATTAATTAAATTAAAGGAGAAAATTGAAGAAAATAAAAAAGTAAAGGAAGAGCTAAAAAAGTTACAAATAGAAATAAAAAGGGAAAAGGAAAAATTAGAACGATTTGAGAAAGTTTTGAATAAGGAAAAAAGGGATGTAGAAAAACTTCAGAAGACGGGCTTTAACAATTTATTATATACTATTCTTAATAAGAAGGAAGAAAAATTAAGTAAGGAACAGGAGGAATATATGGCTGCTAAATTTAAATATGAGCAGTGCTTTCAGTATGTACAGCAGCTTAAAGAGAAAATATATAGCAGTGAACATGAGATATATGAATTAAGAAATCTGGAACTAGAATATAATAATATTATTGAGGAAAAAGAGAGAATTATTTTAGAAAAGGGAGACAGCGATTCAAAAGAAATTATGGATATACGTGAACAAATAGCGGATATGGAGGCATATGTTAAAAAAATAAGAGAAGTTGTATCAGTTGCATGGAGTGTGCTATATAGTATGGATACGGTAATAAATTCTTTGAAAGATGCAAAGAGTTGGGGAACCGTAGATATAATAGGGAGTGGAGCTATATCTACCATGGTAAAACACTCACATATAAATAAGGCAGAAAAGGATTTGTATAGGGTTAAAGATAGAATGAGAGAACTTGAAAGACAAATAAGTTATATGCAAAATTTCCCAATGGATATTGAATATGTAGATATAAATATAGGAAAATTTGCAACCTTTGCAGACTATTTTTTTGATGGTTTATTTGCAGATTTATATGTTCAGTCTAAGATAGAGGATTTTCTAAAAAAAGTACTGGATAACTATGATAAAGTAGAAATGTTAATAAGGAATTTGAAAAGAAGAGAAGAAAAAGTTACAAGTACTATTGAGGAATTATACAGAAAAAAGAGGCATATGGTATTTGATATTAGATAGCCCCATAGTGCATATAGTGCATAGTAATGATACTTTAATTTCATTCATATTTCCCTCGCTTCCCAGTTGAATTATTTTTATATTTTCCAATATATTTTAGATTATAGTATAATTTGTGAGTTATACTACATTACTAACTAATGAGTTCCATTGCAATTATAATTATAATTATACCTAATTAATATAAGTTAAACAATGGCTTTGGAATTATCATTAAGAGGCAAAATTTATATAAAGCAAATTTTACTTATTTAATAAGTTGATTAGGAAAGCTATGGAT
>NZ_CABDWS010000008.1 GCF_901447495.1 Haloimpatiens lingqiaonensis | reverse complement strand
TATGGCAACTACTTTTAATTTATCTATAGTACCATTTCTAAATACTTTATTTTTTACAATGGTTTTTATTATATGTTTATGAATTTCTTTTAATCCATCTAAATCAAAATCACTTAAGGAGCGCCTAACGGCATCAATGCGTGGCATTTTAGTTTTTTTAGGTATTACTTTTTTAAACTTGCCTTTTTTAAGCCAATGTTCTAATCTATTGAAACTTCTTATCTGAAGCATAAATCCAAATAACACCACGAAGGTAATTGTTGAAATTTTTACATCAGATTTTATTCTTTTATCTTTTAAGTTATTGATTTTTTCACCTATATCGTATACCTTATTAATATAAGTAAGTAATTGTTTTAAATAACTTTTACTCATTTTATCAGCATCCTTTTTAAGTTGGTTTCTAGTAAAAACTATTATAAAAAGGATGCTTTTATTATGCAAATTTTTTCTCTAAAATTTCCAGCAAAAATCAGAATTTATGGTTTTTAACCTAACCCTCAATCATTCATTATAAATCAGCGGGCTCACGCCCCAAAAATTTTTAAGCGCTAAACTTCTGACAATCCAGAAGATTGGCTAGTTTTCAAAAATACCCATGAAGCAATTATTGATGAGGGGACTTGGGAAACAGTGCAGAAAATCAGAGATGGCAAGCGAAGACCATCACGATTAGGTGAAATGGGAATGCTTTCTGGCATGATGTTTTGTGCCGACTGTGGAGCAAAGCTGTATCAGGTTAGAGGCAAGGGATGGACACACGATAAGGAATACTTCGTTTGTGCTACTTACCGCAAGAAAAAGGGTATGTGCAGTTCACATCAGATACGCAATGTTGTAGTGGAACAGCTTTTGCTAGAAGACTTAAGACGTGTGACCTCCTTTGCCAAAGACCATGAACAGGAATTCATCCGTATAGTTATGAATAATTCAGAAAAGGAACTTGCCAAAGAACTCCGCCAAAGTCAAAAGGAGTATGAACAAGCACAGACTCGCATTGCTGACATAGACAAAATCATTCGAAAGCTATATGAAGACAATGTGATGGGCAAAATTCCCGAAGAGCGTTTTTACAAGATGTCGGCTGAATATGAAGCCGAGCAGAAGGCACTGGAAGAAAGGATATCCAAATTAAAGCATACCATTGATACAGCAAATGAACAGTCCCTCAATACCGACCGCTTTTTGGCACTGGTTAAAAAATACACAGAAATTACAGAATTGGATGCAGAGATTATTCGAGAGTTCATTGACAAAATTATAGTATTTAAGGCTGAAAAAGTAGATGGCCGCAGAACCCAGCGGATTCAAATTTTCTATAACTGCATAGGCGCTATCGACTTACCAAAATAAACGAAAAAACGGCATAGCCGAATATCAACGACTATGCCGAATTTTTCAGGAATTATATATCCCTATCTGACCGCTCCTAAATAGGCTGATTTTAAATTTACTATTGAACTGGATTATAGGTAGTTGCTTCTTGTAAATTTGCCTTTGTTTCATCACCCCTTGCATATTTCACGTGGTAATAATAATTTTCTCCTACTATTAACTTTTGAAATTGCTCCTTTGTACAACTAACCAAACATTTTTTGTAAGAATTGCTCTCTATTGAATTTATAATTATATAATAATTTTCTCCATCTTTTTCTTTATAAGAATAAGGACTTTTTCTTTTTTTCATAACTTCATGCTCTTCCTTATTATCTTTTTCTATAAGTACTACGGAACCTGTAATTGTTTCCGAGGTTTTTGGGGGTCCAAATATGCCGTAGAGAATATATGATACAAATAAAATTGGTATGACTATTATTAAGACCACTAAGGACTTATATTTAATTTCACTTTTCATATATTAATACCCTAATGACCAATGTGGTGGATTAGTCGCTGAAGTTGAGTAATAATTATTAGGAACTATATACCAAAAAAAATTAGGTAACCCTTCAATATAGTGTTTATTCCATTCACCATCATACCAATAATAATTAGTTGAATTGATACTAGTCCAATAAATTTTTTCGCCACATGCACAAGTATAGCATGAAGAATTATAAACCTTTCCCCCTTTATAAAATGCAAATTTTTCTAGTGATGCATTTTGCGCCACATGATTTCTTCCATTCACCCTGCAAACTTCAGTGTAGTTAGGTTTATCAATATCTTTTGCTTTTACATTCAGGTAAAAAAATGGTAAAATAAACATGACTAATAATAAAATTAATGTACCTTTAACTTTAATTTTCATATTTTACCTCCTAAATACTTAATATAATTATATTATAACACAATATTTTACCATATTAAAGGATTAAATCTATTATTTTCTATTTATTATATATATTCATTTAATAAATTAGCCATTTCAATAGCTATTACCCCAGCATCATAGCCTTTATTCCCTGCTTTAGTTCCCGCTCTCTCTATAGCTTGTTCAATACTTTCAGTAGTTAAAACACCAAATATTACAGGTACTTCTGTATCTAAAGAAACATTAGCTATACCTTTTGAAACTTCACTGCAAACATAGTCATAATGAGATGTGGTTCCTCTAATAACAGCCCCAAGACATATAACTGCATTATATTTATTTGATTTAGCCATTTTTTTTGCTATTAGAGGTATTTCAAAGGCTCCTGGAACCCAAGCCACTTCTACATCTTCATCCTGTGCTCCATGTCTTTTTAAAGCATCTAATGCCCCTGCTAAAAGCTTGCTTCCTATAAACTCATTAAATCTTCCAACAACTATACCGAATTTCAAACCTTCTGCTATTAATTTTCCTTCATATACCTTCATTATTATTTCCTCCAATTATTTAATTTTTCTACACTATCCACCCTTTTCCTTAATTGATAATGTAGCCTTTCTCATCACTTACTGACGCTAATGACACTAAAGTAAGGCTTCTTAGTTAAATTATAAATATCAATAAATATAGAAATTTCATTTTACTATACCTTTTGTACCAAAATCTAAAAGTCCAGATAATGTCCCATCTTTTCTTTTTTAGTCTTTAAATAAAACTCATTCATTTCATTGTGCCCCATGTCAATAGCCACTCTCTCAACAATTTCTATTCCATATCCTTTTATGCCTGATATCTTTTTAGGATTGTTAGTCATAAGTCTTACTTTCTTTATTCCTAAATGTGAAAGTATCTGAGCTCCTATGCCATAGTCTCTTAAATCCTCTGGAAAACCCAATGCTAGATTTGCCTCTACAGTGTCCATTCCCTGATCTTGTAGCTGGTAGGCTTTTATTTTATTTATAAGTCCTATACCTCTTCCTTCTTGACGCATGTATAGAAGTACTCCCTTACCTTCCTTCTCTATGTTTCTCATGGCAGATGCCAGTTGCTCTCCACAATCACATCTTAAGGAGCCAAAGGCATCTCCTGTAAGACATTCAGAATGAACCCTTACAAGTATCGATTCGTCACCTTTAATATCACCTTTAACTAAGGCCACATGATGTTCCCCATTTAATTTATTTACATAACCTATTATTTTAAAGTCTCCATATTTGGTAGGCATGTCCCCTTCAGCTACTCTTTCCACCAAACACTCATGTTTTCTCCTATAGGCTATTAAATCAGCTATAGTTATTATCTTTAAATTATGCTTCTTTACATATTCCATAAGCTGGGGAACTCTAGCCATAGTTCCATCTTCATTCATTATTTCGCATATAACTCCCGCAGGAGAAAACCCAGCTAACCTTGCCATATCCACTGCCGCCTCTGTGTGTCCTGCTCTTTTTAATACGCCCCCTTCTTTATAGGCCAAAGGAAATATATGCCCTGGTTTATTAAAATCCTCTGAGTTTGCCCCTGTATCTACTAATTTTTTTATAGTTTCCGCTCTTTCATAGGCAGAAATTCCTGTAGATGCTCCCTTAAAATCCACAGACACAGTAAAAGCTGTCTCCTTAGGGTCTGTATTGTTTTGTACCATTGGACTTATCTTAAGCTCTTTAAGTCTCTCCCTAAGCATAGGCACACATATAAGACCTCTGCCGTATTTAGCCATAAAGTTTATACTTTCCCCTGTAACCTTATCTGCAACCATAAGTAGATCTCCTTCATTTTCCCTATTCTCATCATCTACTACTACCACCATTTTTCCTTCTTTTATGTCTTCTATAGCTTCCTCAATAGTATTGAATTTAAACACTTATAACACCCCTTTGTAGTTAATAATTGATAATTTATATTTATTAATAGTTTTAAAATCTAACCTTTTAATAAAATCCATTTTCTTTAAGAAAATCTAAACTAATGTCCTTTTTCTTATCCACAGCCTTATTAAAATTCATGAACTTTTCCACATATTTTCCCACTAAATCACATTCTATGTTAATTTCCTCTCCAACCTTTTTACTTGAAAGAGTAGTTTCTTCTTTTGTGTGTGGAATTATAGAAACCTTAAATACGTCCTCATCCACATAAGCCACAGTTAAGCTTATTCCATCTAGCGCTACAGACCCTTTTGTCATCACATACTTTAATATTTCTTTAGACGCTCCTATGCTTATCCACAGAGCATTATCCTCACTTACAAATTCCTTTATAACTCCAGTGCCATCTATATGCCCACTGACCATATGCCCTCCAAATCTATTTCCTACTTTTAAAGCCCTTTCCAAATTTACTTTTGTACCCTTATTAAGATACTTTAAATTAGTTCTTCTAATGGTTTCAGGCATTACATCTACAGAAAAATTCTCCTTATTAAATTCTGTTACTGTAAGACAAACTCCATTAGTGCTTATACTATCCCCTATCTTTACATCTTCTAAAATCCTTTTACTTTTAATCCTTATAGAAGCAGACTTTTCCCCCTTTTTTATGCCCTCAACCTGTCCAATTTCTTCTATTATTCCTGTAAACAACAGCTATTCACCCCTCTCTTAACATAATTACATGAAAGCCACTATATTTTATGTACTAGTTAGTAGTCCATCTATTTTAGATAAAGTTATTCTATCTATGACACGTATTTTCATTTATTCACCATCATATTCATCTATTATTTACATAGCTTATTATTAATTAATGCCTCTATTAAAATATCTCCTGAAATATTTTTAACCTCTATCTTCCCTAACTCAATACACTCTTTCATAAACTCTACTCCATCACCTTCTACAGGAGTTTTTGCATCTGTTCCTCCTATTATTTTAGGAGCTATGAAACACATAAGCTTATCTACAATCCCTTCCCTTAAAGCACTGTAGTTTAAAGTACCTCCCCCTTCTAAAAGCACACTGTCAATTCCCATTTTCCCTAGTTTATTCATTAAATATTTAAGATCTACTTTTCCATCCTTTCCAGGAGTTTTTATAACTTGAACCCCCTTTTGGGCTAGAGCCATTAACTTTTTATCCTCTACCTCTTGCCCCACAGCCACCACAGTTTTAGCAGCAGAATTTACATTAATCACTTTAGACTCTAATGGTATTCTTCCATGGCTATCTACTATTACCCTCATAGCATCCTTACCACTACCATTATTTAATCTAGTAGTTAACGATGGGTTATCCGCAAGTACAGTTCCTATGCCCACCATTATAGCTGATACTCTATGCCTTAATTTGTGAACATACTCTCTAGATATTTCATTTGAAATCCACTTAGAATCCCCAGTTTTACAGGCTATTTTTCCATCTAAAGTCATGGCAGTTTTCATTATGCAAAAGGGATTTTTAGTAGTTATATATTTTATAAATATCTCATTTACCTTTCTTATTTCATTCTCTAATATACCTACTTCAACTTCTATTCCAGCCTTTTTTAATATGTCTATTCCTCTTCCACATACCAATTCATTAGGATCCTTCATGCCTATAATCACTTTTTTTATACCTTTTTTTACAATTTCATTTGCACAGGGCGGTGTCTTTCCATAGTGAGAGCAAGGTTCTAAAGTAACATACATCTCTGAACCTTTAGGATCTTCATGACAGTTTTTAAAGGCATTTACCTCAGCATGTGGTCCTCCATAAAATTCGTGATAGCCCTCACCTATAATTTTACCTTCCTTAACTATCACTGCTCCCACTAAAGGATTTGGATTTGTACATCCAGCGCCTTTTTTTGAAAGTTCAATGGCTCTCTTCATATATTCTATTTTCAAAAAATCACCTCTTTTAAAACACTGTTGGTAAAATCAAAGGGATGTTTCCACTAGGAGAAGTGGAATTTAAGAATTGTAAACAATTACAATATGATTGACGCTAAAGTCCTTAATCAAATTCAACTAAGTTTCATTCAAGATATGAAATCTTATTAGTTAAATCTCATGGACATTATAAAAACCCTGAAGATAATATATCCTCAGGGTTTAAAATCGCACTAAATAAATCCAATTAAAGAGATGCCATGTAAAGCTATAAAGCATATCTTTCCTTCTCCCATCCAGACTATACTGTCGGTCTTGGAATTTCACCAAGTCAGTCAAAAGACTCGCGGACTTTACCGCCGGTGGGGAATTTCGCCCCGCCCTGAAGGTTTCACCATATTAATTTAAATAAAGTATAACACTGCTATTTTTTCATGTCAATGTATTTTACATTAACTTTTTACATCATGTTTCCTACTTTGTACACTATTTTTCTGCCCCATATGATTTACTTACAACAATATTATAGCTGCTATATACCCAAATAAAATGTTCACAGATATATCTATATATGAATAGTATATATTGTAAATAATAACTGAGGTGGAGGAATATGTATCAATCATTCAATCCATGTATGGACTATATGCCTAATCCAATGGTTAATCCCTATGCTAATATGAAAAAAATAAGGCTAACCAGAGCTTTTATACCTGATCAACCTTATATTTCCTTGTTTCCATTGGATGAAGCCCTAAAAAAGGGAACTTTATTCCCTAATCTTTATATACCTTACCCAATAAAATCTAAGGAATAGGAGGAATTATAATGGCTAAAATGTGTTATGACGACAATGACCGCAGTAAAATGATGAAAAAAATTAAAGAATTAGAATTTGCAGCTGTAGAATTAAATTTATATTTAGATAATCATCCTAACAATCAAAGAGCTCTAAATGACTATAATATGACTACAGATATGTTAATGGATATGAAAGAAACCTATGAAGTAAAATACGGTCCATTAACCAACTTTGGTTATGCCAAAAGTACTCCTTCTTGGAAATGGGTAGAAGAACCATGGCCATGGGAAATAGGGGAATAAGGGGGTTGTCGTATGTGGATATATGAAAAAAAATTAGAGTATCCTGTTAAAATAAAATCTAAAGATTTAAAAATGGCTAAATTTCTTGTAACTCAATATGGTGGACCAGATGGAGAATTAAGCGCTGCTATAAGATATTTAAATCAGCGATACACCATGCCAACAGGAAAAACTAAAGGTTTATTAACAGATATAGGTACAGAAGAACTAGCTCACGTAGAAATCATTTGCGCTATGGTATATCAATTGACTAAAGATGCAACTCCAGATGAATTAAGGGAAGCTGGCTTAGGTGCACATTATGCACAACATGATAATGCTTTATTCCCATCAGATGCTAATGGAATACCTTGGACTGCTGCCTATATTCAAGCCCTAGGGGATCCCGTAACAGATATACATGAGGACATGGCCGCAGAACAAAAGGCTCGTGCAACATATGAGCATCTTATAGATCTTACAGATGACCAAGACGTAAAAGATGTTCTTAAGTTCCTATGGGCAAGAGAAATCGTACACTATCAAAGATTTGGTGAAGCATTAGTGGACGTATACGACTATATAGATAGTAAAAAATTCTTTTAGATCTATAATATATGGAGTAACGTTACTAAAGGTTGCCAGTATATTTATCTCGCGTAACAACAATATATATAAGAATGTATCTTAATGTTAATAAAGGTTGTTGGTGTAGCCAGCAACCTTTCAGTGTTTTTGTAATAAACCATATTTTATTGTCTAGTTTTATCTTTATTTTTTAAGAATTCTGGTCTTTCTCTTTCTAGTCTTATATCACTTAAAAGATAATTTTTTATATCCTTTAAATTAATAGGAGCTGCTGGTGAAGTATAAGGAATACCAAAACTATTATTAGAAGATATAGTTAGCATAATTATTGTTAAAGATACAACAAATCCTACTAACCCAAGTATTCCTGTTATTATAATCATAAAGAATTTCAATATACGTATAGGATATGTAATGCTATAATCTGGTGATATGAATGAAGTTATAGTAGATAATGATACAATTATTACTGTAAGGGCACTTACTAATCCCGCTGAAACCGCTGCTTGACCTATAACTATTGTTCCTACAATACTTATAGCAGACCCTATTTGTTTTGGCAGTCTTAGGCTAGACTCTTTTAATATTTCTGTCACTAATTCCATAATAGTTATCTCTAAAACAGCATTTACAGGTACTGTTATTCGTGAGGCTGCTAACACTAGTATATATTGAGGCGGAAGAATATCTGGATGAAAACTAATTATAGCTATATAAAGAGGTGATAGGATTAATGACATTAAAAAAGAACTAATCCTTAAAAATTTGAGAAATAGAGACATATATATATTTTCATAATAATCATCTTCTGGCTTTAAAAACTCTGGCAAAGTCTGCGGCATTATTAAAGCGATATTACTTCCTTCAACAATTATACAAATCTTACCTCTGAGTATTTCTCCACAGGCAGCATCAGATCTTTCTACCAAACCTACTTTAGGAAATAAATTTTTAGATTTTCCACACAAAAACTTTTGTATATATCCAGATTCAACTATACCATCTACATTTATTTCATTTAGGCTTTCAGTTATCTGGTTTACATATAGCTCATTTGCTACATCTTTTAAATAAATAATAGCTAGACTAGTCTTTGTCCTTTTACCTATAATAGAACTTTTTATTATTAAAGAAGAATCCTTTATTCTGTATCTTATTAAAGATATATTTGAATCAAAATTTTCTGTAAATGCATCTTTAGGTCCTCTTAATACATTTTGTAATTGCGGAGATTCTATGCCTCTTTTTTCAACTTTGTAAGTATTAGCTACAATATACTTTTCCTCATTATCTAAAATTATTATAGAATTTCCCTTTACCACATAGTCTATTAATTTATCTTTTCCACTATTTATAAATATATCATCTAGATATATCACTGAATCAGCTATATCTTCTATGTTAACCTTAGAATTTTTATATTGAATTATGGGTTTTATTATATCTACAGATAATCTCTCTCTATCTGTAATTTGTGGTATATATATTATAAATATTTTACTGCTGGATATAGTTATTTCTCTTACCTTTATTCCTATTTTATCTTTATATTCATTTTTTATATTGTCTATAAAATCATTCCAGCTACAATTATTTTTCACATATATCACCTGCCTTTACTAAGAGCATTTATATCCTTAAGATTTTTATTTACTATATTTGTAACTACATTTATATTAATTTTTGCATTGGGATATTTCTTCAACCAATTTATATTTTTATATTCATTTGGATTTTGTGCCTTAGCATACCTTGCAAAATCAAATATGTCACATTGGTATTCCTTTTGACTTTTATTTAAAATTTTTCTAACTTGTGACTTTATGTCTCTGGCTATATCTATTTCAAAATTCTTAATATCATCATTATTTATAATTTCATTATAATATTGATATTGTAATTTTAGATCAAAATTTAAATCTATATTTATAATAACTTGTTTATTATCACTCATTTCAATACTTATTTTTCTATTTTTTAAATTAGAAATAAAAGAAATAGTATTTTTATCATCCTTATGTATAGTAGTTTCTTCTGTATATATTGTTGGTTTTCCTACTAAAAATATTAATCCCTTAAATAAATCATGATCTTTCTTTCTATACAATACATCTATTAATTTAGCATCCTTCATTATGGCAGCCCCAATACATTCTAAAGAATTATCTTCTACCCCAAAATATGGCATTGCAAATCCAATGTCTTTAAATTGCAGATCAGATATCATATCTCCAACCCTTGTATACATTATATTTCCTGTTTTAAACAAAGAATTTATAATATGTTCTATTAAAAAACCTGCAGATATATCATTTTTTATATTAGTTTGAAATATTTCATAAGGATTTCCTCTACATACCACCGCCAGCACAGTTTTCCTATAATCATAAGTTTCATTTATTCTATTTAAATAAGGCTCAATACCTTCTTTTGCATAATTTTCCCCAAAAACAACCACCCTAGTAGCTCCTAAAAATGTACCATAGGGTCTCTTAGCTTCAAATTCATCTCTAGTTTTTTCAAAATTTTCTCCTTCTGCCATATCTAAATGAATATCGCTTATAGCAGCTTTTCCATCTCCACCATCCCTTGCGTATAATTTGGCCAATTCTGTAGCAAACTGTATTTTATCATATATTTTATCTACACCTATAGATATGACTATGCTTCTCTTATCTATATCATCATAATCCCAGCATCCACTTAATAAAAATGGAAATATTAGCAGTAAAAATAAAATCTTATACTTTCTCATTGTTTTTCACCTTCGTGATAATTAATAATATAGTTGGTATAATCATCGAACACAAAATCCCCAAAAAACCAATGTATTTTATACTAACTGTTACCTGTTCAAAAGTCACGGGTAATTGAGTAATTATAAAAGAAATTCCTATTATAATTAATGCTGTAAAATTTGAATTCTTTGCTTTAAAAAATTTAACTGTAAACAAATTTAGTCCGTACATATAAACAAAAATCGTACAAAAAATACTTAAAATCCATAAAATTATAAATAAACCATCTAGTCTTCTAAAGAATTCTAATCTTTGTATTTCTATCCTTCTTATAGTTGCTATCACTGCATCATTATATTGTACTATATCATTTTCACTCATAACTGAAATACTGGACTCCACGATTAATATATACATAAGACCTATAAATCCTAACATCTGTATTGCCTTTTTAGTAAGCTCTTTATTTTTTTCTTTATTCAATGGTATAAATAAAAATATCTCTACCCCTAAAAAAGGAACCTGAAAACTCAGTCCGGCTTTTAAATATCTTCCAAGTTCTTTAACATTAAATATAGGCATAACATTATAACTCTTCCCTTGTGTTAATATAAGCACATGTAGAACTATTATTGATACAATCACTATAATTCCATAGGTTTGGCAAATAGATACAATTCCCCTTCCGCCCCTTATCAGTGCATAATAAGCTGTTGCAAGGAAAGCTAAACATAAAAACCATATAGGAGTTCTAAGTAATATATTCTTTTCTATCACTTGGCTAGTTGCTCTTACTATTAAACTTGGTACTAATAAAAAATATATCATGTATATCAAATTTATAGTTTTACCTAGAAATTTGCCTATCAAAAATTCATCATATTGAGGCAATATTTTATTATTATGCAAAAAAGCTAATTTTATATTTATTGACACAACAATCATTGCAATAATTGTTGTAATAATTAAACTAAACCATCCTCCAGTTCCCGCTTTTTCAGCCATAACTTTAGGCAAGTCAAGTACTCCATATCCAACCACTGCCCCAAATATTAAAAATACTATTTGCCTATTGCTTAAATCCCACATGCTAATTTCTCCTTTATATTATAGTTATATTATTAACCAATAATATAAAACTTATGTTATAGCATATTGTGTGATTTATAACTAAATTTTAAACATCAAAATAAATCTTCATCAACTTATCTATAGATGCATTAATAGCATTGTACACCGCTGTAGCTAACATCTCTCCAAATAATACATGCTTGCCACAATATCTTATTTGTCGACCTTGTCCATTAAATACAACCACTGAATCAGTGCCTGTACCCGTAGCTATTTTATCACTTACAGGACTTATTACACTTAAATCTTGCATAGCAGCTGCCTTTGCTTCTGTTATCATCATAATACACTCCACCATGGCTTCCTTTGTTAAATTTGCATTGGTTCCAAATATTATATTTATAGTTCCCGGCTTTAGCACAGTTTCATCAAAGTATGGCCAATCAGCCTTATCTCCAGCTCTTCTAGCATTAGAAAGTCCTAAAGTTACAAAACATTGAATCTGAACATCATCTTTTTCTATAAAATATTCCGCAAAGGATTCCATTTTAGCCGCAGTCATCATACCTACATGCTCACCATTCCAATTATGCTCTTGTATGTATTTTTCTATAGTTACTTCTGGTGGTAAAAACTCTCCCCCCTCATCACTTTCATTTTTAGGTACCCTTAAATTAAGTATTCCCTCAGCATAAGTATGTCCACCATTTAAAACTGCTGAACTTAAAATCTCTACTGATGATGGAAATTTTATATGTACATAATCATCTGTTACTTCTAAAGTTAGATTTCCCATGCGTTTGTTTACATTACTACCCATCTTTATCCCCCTATATATGTAAAATTTATTATTAACTTATATGAATCTCTAATTTAGATACTGTATTAACCCTATATAATTATTAACTGGTATTACCAAAGTGTATTTATACAGTTAATATTATAACCTCCTATTAATATAGTGGTAAAGTTTATACGTTAAACATATTCAGATATCCACAAATTCCAATTTAAAGTCCAGTTATATAAATAACCTCGTTTACAAATATAACTATATAGGTATTATTATTCACATCTGATATAATGTATCTATATATTTAGGAAAAAGGAGAGATTTTTTTGAGAAAAACAAAAGATAATTTACTAACCAATACATTTGTAGTAATGGGGCTTGCTTTAATAGCTTGCTTCTTATGGGGAAGTGCATTTCCTTCCATAAAAATAGGCTATAAACTTTTTCACATAGCTAAAGATGACACCTATGGTAAACTTCTATTTGCAGGATATAGATTTTTCATAGCATCACTTATGATTTTTTTATTTTGCTTTGTGTCTAAATACTCTATAAAAGTCAACAAGAAAAACTTTTACAGACTATTGCTTCTAGGTATAATTCAAACCTTTATTCAGTATATTTTCTTTTATCTAGGACTTTCTAACACTACTGGAGTAAAAGGTTCCATAATATCTTCTTCAAATACGTTTTTTAGCGTAATTATTGCACACTTTTTCTATACAGAAGATAAAATGACTTGGAAGAAAATACTTGGTGTAATTTTAGGCTTCTTAGGAGTAATTATTGTAAATTTCCAAAGCGGTGCTTTTTCTGGTGGATTTAAATTTTCTGGTGAGGGCTTTGTTTTAATCTCTAGTTTATTTGGAGCCTTTGCGGGAATTTACACAAAAAAATTAGCAAAGGATATACCACCTTTTGCTGTTTCTGGATATCAGTTATTTACAGGCTCTATTGTCCTTATTTTAGTGGGACTTTCAGGTGGAACACATAACGTAACCTTCACTCCCGTTGGAAGTGTTCTGCTTTTATACATGGCATTTATATCTGCCGCAGCCTTTTCCATTTGGTCCTTATTGTTAAAATATAATGGAGTAGGAAAAGTTTCTGTTTATAAATTTTCAATCCCACTATTTGGAGTATTTTTATCCTACTTCTTACTTAAAGAAAGTTTCTCCGGCTCAAATGTGCTTTTAGCTGTTGTATTGGTTTCTTTAGGAATATATTTAATCAATAAAAAGTAATGAACATTCAAAAGAAATATTCTATACTACAGAGATAAACAACAAAAGTTTATGTACTTTATACATTATTTACAATTAAAATCTAGTACTCATGATTATCCCACAAAAAGTATAATATTACTTGAATTATGAAATTTCTCTGGAATGACTTGCATAAGAAGCGAAGGAACTATTTAAATTTATTGTTCCGAGCTCTCATGGAAGTCATGGAGGAGAATTTTCATAATTCCACCACATTGTACCCTTTTATGGTTTAATCATACTCATGATATATCATCTACAATTAAATTTGACATTATATCCTTTATAGTAAACTATCTTCTGTCTCGATTATATATTTCCAGTACCTTTTAGGCATACTTCTCTTTTGAAGTCTTAGGTTTCTTCTATTTTCAATATTGGTACTTTTAAAGTATTCCTTCCAAAGATTTTCGTAAACACTATCACCTGTACACTTTAATATGTTCTCTCCCTGCTCTATAGTCAAAGGAGTTATTACCCATTTTTCATTTTTATATAAGGAAACTATCTCTCTTTTTCTATCCTGTATCATAAATTGTTCACCTGAAAGTCTTTTGGCAAAATGAGGAGTTATAAGTTGAAGTATATTGTGATCAGGTTCCATAGCCCCATAATATACACCATTTCCAAGCTGCCTAAATCTTAAAAACCCCAGCATTCTATGTTTCTCATCCATAACCTTTTTACAAATTCTATGCATGCTTATTACCACTTCATTATGCAAATGTAAATCCACATCTTTTCCTATTTTAAAACCCATTTTTATATATCTATAAATTAATGTAGATGTGCCTTCTATCTCTGATAAAAAAACATAATACATAATGCGTAGGGCATCTTTAGATATCTTTTTTTCTATGGCATTATAAACCTTTAAATATTTTTCCTCTTCACTATCTATATACCTGGGCTCATATAAAAAACTAGGCGCAAATTCATCCTCAGCAAATATTTCTTCCGGTCTTTCTTTTCTATAATAAGCCTCGTATATTGCCGTAAGTAGCCCTATAAAACTTCCGTCATATACATAACAAACCATAAAATACCTCCTATAGCCTTTTTAAAAGTAAGTGGTAAACATTTTCCCCTATAGCTTCCAATCTATAGCTGACCAGTTATTTTACTATAGTCATTTATCACACTATTATCCTGTAATAATCTATCAAAAAATGAAAGTTGGTAATAATTCCCGTCATTCACATTTTTCTTAGGAATAATTATGTTTTGCCTTATACTCTCCTCTTTAAAACTACAGCTTCCACAATATTTTCCTTCACAAGTTATGAAATATTTTGCCCTTTTTAAAACCACACCTATTTTCTTTAAATCCTCAACTTTTATAGAATGAACCCGCCTTATGGACAATATTCTATTTACAGACCTAACTCCAATACCTGGAATCCTCAAGAGCATTTCCCTTGGTGCTTTATTAATTTCTATTGGAAATAACTCTAGATGTCTTAACGCCCAATCTGTTTTAGGATCTAATTGTAAATCAAAGTTTGGTTTTTTATCATCTAAAAGTTCTTTTGCAGAAAATCCATAAAATCTTAAAAGCCAATCTGCTTGATATAACCTATGCTCCCTTAAAGTTGGGGGAGTGTCTACCTTAGTTATTTTCTTACCATTTCCCACAGGTATATATGCAGAATAGTACACTCTTTTCAAATCAAAATTTTTATATAATCCCTCTGACAACTTCATTATTTGAAAATCACTTTCTGGCGTGGCTCCAATTATAAGCTGACTACTTTGACCTGCTGGAACAAAATTAGGCGTTCTTTTGTAAATTTTTTTCTCATGTTTAATAATTGCAATATTACTTTTTATAAGACTCATAGGCTTTAAAATTTTCTCTTTATTTTTCTGTGGCGCCAAAAGTTTTAAACTTTCACTGGAGGGCAGCTCAATATTTACACTCATTCTATCTGCAAAGGTACCTGCCCTTTTTATCAAAGCCTCATCTGCTCCAGGTATAGCCTTTAAGTGAATATATCCATTAAAATTATGAACATTTCTAAGAGACTCTACTACCTTTATTAAAAGCTCCATAGTGTAGTTGGCATTCTTATATACTGCAGAACTTAAAAATAGCCCTTCTATATAATTTCTTTTATAAAAATTAATTGTTAAGTCTACTACCTCCTCTGGAGTAAAAGCTGCCCTTGGCACATCGTTTGACGCTCTATTTATACAATATGCACAGTCGTATGAACAATAATTTGTAAGAAGTATTTTTAAAAGAGAAATACATCTGCCGTCTGGCGTAAAACTATGACATATGCCACTGTAACTGGCATTTCCAATGCCACCTTTTTTATTCCTTCTATTGCTGCCACTGGAAGAGCAAGATACATCATATTTGGCCGCAGCAGATAATATACTGAGCTTTTCAAACACATCCATATAAAACACCCCACACAATTAATACTGTATATTTTGTTAAAATTTCACATTTAACTTATAAGTATATGATATCAAACATAAGTTCTTATGTAAATAGGTAAAATAAAAAAAATCTCCATTTTTAAAAGTGGAGATTTCATTTCATATATTTAACACATTTCCTCAATTCGTAATATTATCTCATGTGTGATTTTTTTACAAATTAAGTTTTTTGTCAACTAATTTTCTATTTTATGCGTATCCCAAAATTTCAATGCAGCTTCAACAGATCTGTTCATCTCTTTCATAAAATTTGACCCAGATTTCCTTCCATAAATTAGCTGTCCAAAATTATCAGCATTAAATTTATTTCCCTTAACCACAAACTTTTCATTTTCTCTATACATTTCTTTAAATTCTTCTCTGTTTAATCTTTTATATTCCTCATCAAATACAATGTACTTTTTATCAAATCTTGGCTTTATTATTTTTTTAGCATCTTCTTCATAATAGCCTAATGCAAGCATGCATATAGGGAAAGTATAGTCTGGAAGATTTAATATCTCTCTATGCTTTTCATAGTTCTCCATAACATCTCCTATGTAGCAAGACCCTATACTCAAAGCTTCTGCAGTTATTACTGCATTCTGTGCTGCTATTAATGCATCAGAACAGCCTAGTAAAAAGTCTCCCTTTCCTGGCGCTGTATAGTCCATATTATTCTTACGACAATATTCCTCTACTCCGCTGGCCTCATAATAATCATACTGTCTTTGCAAATCTGCAAGAAATATAAGTACTACTGGTGCTGAAGCTATAAATGGCTGATTGTCACAAGTTTTGCTTAAAATCTCCTTTTTATCTTTATCCTTAATTACAAGTATAGAATAAAACATCATGTTTCCAGCAGTTGGAGCTCTCATGGCACTCTCTAATACTTCATTTAAATGTTCTTCCCTTATTTCTTTTTTGTCATATTTTCTAAGAGATGTCCTGTTTTTTATTACACTTAAAACTTCGTTCATAAATACACCCCCAAATTTATTTTTTAAAATAAAAAAAGGCTCTAAAAAATCAATAAACTTTTCAGAAACCTCATTCATATACATAATCATTTACTCTACGTACCTTTATCAAATTCTCTATTGAATTTCATTCTATAAGTGGTACTTTAAACCATATTATATAGTACATCTTCTAAATTATTTTAGGGTATTTATGCCCTATGCTATATTATTTCACTTAAAATTTATATATATACTATATAAAAAAACCGTAAGATTGTCAAGGAAATTTTAGAAATTTCTCAAAATAATGAGTTTTTTCATTTATATATCTTTTGTCACTATACTATGTGTTCTTATTTATTTCCCTTTTAATCTATATTCTAATATAATAGAATATGCCTTGTTAATACCCAACACTAAAATTCTCAGTTCCAAAAAATTTTAGTAAATTGGAGGATACTATTATGCCTGCTTTTGAACATCCAGATTATAAAAATGAGTGTAAAAGACTAGATACAACTCTTAATTACTTAAAAAACTTTGATGAGATTATAAATACACAAAAGGAAAGAATTGATGAAGCTGTTGAATACAGTAAAAGCCATTATAACTCAGACAATGCCGAGCAGTTCAATGAGCTTGTTATAAATGAAGCTCTTCAAGTTAGCATGAAATCTAGACTTAAAAATATAAGTAGAAGTCTTTCTAAGCCTTATTTTGCTAGAGTAGATTTCACTGAAGAAGGTCTAGACAAAATGGGTAATTACTATATAGGTAAGATGTCTCTTTTAGATGAAAAAACCGGAGAATTTTTAATTGTGGATTGGCGTTCACCTGTGGCTAATCTTTACTATGAAGGCAGACTGGGAGAAGCCAGCTATATTTGTCCCGATGGTGACATACATGGAGATATATCTCTAAAAAGACAATACACCATAGAAAATGCTTGTCTTAAAGAAATTTTTGATATAGACATAACAACCAATGACGACTTTCTTCAAGCTGCTCTTGGCTCTAATAAAGACAATAGACTAAAGGATATTGTATCCACAATCCAATCAGAACAAAATCAGGTTATTAGAGCAGATATGTGGAAACCGCTTATAGTACAAGGGGCCGCTGGTGGTGGAAAAACTACTATAGCTCTACATAGGATTGCCTATCTTATGTATAACTATGAAAAAACATTAAAACCAGAAAACTTTATGATAATAGCTCCAAATAGATTTTTTCTAAGTTATATATCAGAAGTTTTGCCAGAGCTTGGAGTAGAGAATGTAACACAAACCACCTTTGAAGACTTTGCCTTTAACGTGATAGGGAAAAATATAGGTAAAAAACCTAAATTAAATTCACCTCATGAAAAACTGTCCACCATAATAGAAAATTACTCAGATAAAAAATCTAAAGAAAATAATAACATTATTGAAGCTTCATGTTTTAAATCTTCATTAGAATTTAAAGAGCTTCTAAATAAATATTTAAAATATATAGAATACCACTATATCCCTAAAGAAGATTTCAAAGTGCATGACTTTGTACTTTTCTCCTACAAAGAAATTCAAAAACTCTTTCTAAGAGATTATAGTTATCTTCCTTTTTCCAAAAGAATTGATGAAATAAAAAAGAGCATGATAAATAAAGTAAAATATCAAAGGGATAAAATATTAGATCGTGTGGATAGGGAGTATGAATGTAAACTAGACAAAGTACGAGCTTCCATGGGTGATTGCCCAGAGAGAAGAGCACAAATAATTGACATTATAGATGAGCGAGATAATCTTCTTTTAAACATCAAAAAAGGACTTAAGACTGTAATAAAAGATTATACTTCAAAAATTCCTAAAAGATCTGTATGGCAATACTATGAAAATTTCTTAATAAATTTATCTAAATTAAATACCGATGAATCTAAGTGCAAACTTATAGATTACATAAAAGATTACTCCCTTGAAAACTTAAAGAATAAGAATATAGAAGTGGAAGACTTATCACCGCTAATGTACATCTCCATATCGGTATATGGTCTCAGTGAAAAAATAAATTTAAGGCACATTGTAATTGATGAAGCACAAGACTTTAGTTTATTTCAACTTTATGTACTTAAGAAAATAGTAAATAGCAGCTCCTTTACAATACTTGGGGACCTATGCCAAGGTATATATAGCTACAGGGGAATCCATGATTGGAACGATGTAGCAAAGTATATATTTACGGATGAAAATTCAAGCCATCTTTGCCTAGAGCAAAGTTACAGAACCACCATTGAAATAATGAATGCTGCCAGTGAAGTTATTGGAGGACTAAATGATCCTCGCCTTCCGAAGGCCAAGCCTGTAATACGTCATGGTGATGAGGTTAAGGTTTTTGAAAAAGACTCTCTTTCAGATATCGCCAAGGATATTGATAATAAAATAATTAAAATGCTCCAAAGTGAATATAAATCCATGGCTATAATATGCAAAACATTAGATGAATGTATGAAACTAAAATCCCTATTAAAAGAAAAGAAAAATGTTTCTGTAATAACCGGCAAAGAAAAGGATTATCCCGGCGGAGTAGTATTAATTCCTTGCTATCTTGCAAAAGGCTTGGAATTTGATGTGGTGGTAATTGCTAATGCATCAAAGGATATGTACACAGAAAGTGAATTAGATGTAAAACTTCTTTACGTGGCCATGACCAGACCCCTACACGAACTTTACATTTATTCTCTTGGGGAAAAGACTAAAATACTGCCAATTTAAAAACAAAGGCTATTACATTAAGTATCTTACATACAATATGGTTGTTCCATAAATTAAAGTACCGAACAACCTATTGTAGTATTTACTTTATAATGTACTAGCCTTTTATTATTCTAAATTTCCTCTTCCACATAAACATCCTTTTTACCAACAACAACTATCAAGAGTTTTTTCATATTATCCAAATTAAAAGTCTTTCTTAATTTATCACTATTTTTATATTTACTAATTTGCTTTAATCCTTCTGATTTAATTTTATCAAATGCATTTCTATCTTTTTCCTTTATATACTTTAGTTCTATAAGCCATTCATAATTTATACTTTCTGCAAAAGCTTTATTCTTGGACAATAATATATCAATGAAGCCCTCTTCAACCTCATACTCGCTATTAGCAATATATATATTGTTCATAAAAATAGATAATATCAAAATTTTAATATGCTTTTCATCAAATTTAACTAAGTCCCTATTAGAAAGACTTTCTAAACTTTTCTTTAGACATTGTATAAATTTATTGCAATTTCCCTTTACAGCCATTTCATTTATTGCGGCTTTAATTTTTTTATTATCTACATCTAGTTTATGTGTCTCCGCAAGTTTTAATTTAAAATACTCCCAATATATTTCCTTCATAGCTATATTAGGAATTACTAATGTAACATCCCCCAGAAAAGATTCTTTAATAGTTAACATTCCCATATAAAAAAGTAATGAAACAAAGTTTTCTTTTCTATCATACATATATTCTAAATTAAATCTTTGAACTAAAGTAGTTTCTATTTGACCTTCAGCTAAAATAGTTTCAATAGTTTCTTCGTCTTTAAAATTAAATGCTAATGTTTCTAATTTCTTATAATCTGTTTTTATATTTAAATCTAACATATTCTTTGGATACTTATTATATCTTACTAGATTATCAAAAAAGTATAGTACCATATTAGGATTAAAAAGACGTTGTTTACTATCTTCACTAAAAAGATATCCATTATAATATTGTTTCATATCATCAATTAAGATATCCCTGCTGAATATATTAAACAAACATAACCTTTCCATTAATGTCTCCAATTCAGGTAGAGTAAACCCCATCATTTCATTGTACATTTTTTCTAATGTAAGATTTTTAGTTATATTAAAACCACTAGTTAAATCATCTAATAATATTGGACTAACTCCCGTCATAAATATTCTATCTACAGTAGTTGTAGTTAGTGCCTTCAACGCTTTATAAAAAGTTCTTATATATCCTTGACTAGAAATTATATCATAATAAAGTTCTTCATTAGTTGTAATCAAATCATTAGCAAAGTTATCATACTCATCTATTAAAACAAATATTTTCTTACCTACATTAGAAGTCATTGACGCAGCAAAATTTATGGCCCCTATAGAATTGTTAAATTGAAGTTTATCATTTTTACAATCTAATATATTATAATATCTAATGAAAAAATCTTTTACTGATTCTATAACCCGCTCATCAAAACTCTCAATAAGCTCCTCTTTTCCCCCAAAAGTTTTTATGTTTGAAAAATCTAATTTTAAAATTAAATAAGAATTTCTTTTTTCTGTAGGATTACTCCCTATATATAAATTTCCAAATAACTCCTCAAACCTATCCTTTTGATTAATATCATAATAATTGCGAAGCATTGACAAAAATAAGCTCTTTCCAAATCTTCTAGGTCTAATAAAAAGTTCATATGATGCATCATTCTCTAACAATTCTATATATTTTGTTTTATCTACATATAAATAGTTTTCCGTTACTACTTTTTCAAAATCTGATTCTCCATATGGGATTTTAACATTCATTTAACTCACCCTTTTTATAATTATAACTTCATTTGTGACCCTTACTTACATTATACCAAATGCAATTAATATTTATCATACTTTTTTATTACCCATTGCCTATTCCACAACTCTTATAGTATAAATATTTTAAGTCATAAATCAATTAATGATACACGTTGTTATTACGCTACCACATCTTTTTTCACAAACACCACATGAGTTATTCCATAGCATACTCCAATCCACACTAAAAGAAGTATAACTGAGAATTTAAATGTTATAAAATCCACCGCCAAATTTTTATTTATACTCCCTTTTATAACGCCTAGACTAGCGTGATATGTCGGAAATAAGAACACTAGCAGTTTATCCAGTACCGTAGCAGGCTTTAATCGCTGTATATAGTAAGCCTTAATTTTCAAATTTATCATAGCATGAGTAAATGCTATAAAAATTAGTGATAGGCCCATAGAAACATTAGTGTTATCAATGATTGTAGCCATGAGAAAACAAAATGCTATGCTAGCAGTTACTCCTAAAACCTGTAGGATTAACATTTTCACAATGAAACTTCCTGCGGAAATCAAAACCCCACTGCCAGCATATGGGACCACTGCCCCCCTTTCCTGTGCAATATACGCGGCTTCTACAACTCTGTATTTTACATCTGTCAAAACTGGCAATGAAGCATCTCCAAATCCAAATATTAATCCCAGTAAGATGAAACTAATAAATTCCAATAATAAAATTATTAAATTTACAGTTACTACAGCCACTATAAACTTACTTAGTATTATCTTCCACCTTTTAATAGGTTTTGTAAGTAACATTTTTATGGTGGCAGGTTTATTTTCTCCTGAAACCACATGAGAGACCATTATCCCAACCATAACTAGGAGTCCAAATTGCCCTAAAACCCTCATTATATCCGAAAGCACATTAACTGCTGTTATCTACATGTACTATTATAAAAAAGCAGAAAATAAAAACTGAGACAATAAGAGCTAAACCTATGAGAAATTTCTTATTTCTTATAAATTTCTTAAACTCAATGCCTATAAGTGTAAACATAAAATTCTCCCAAATCAATATTTTAATAATATTAAACTACAATATCCTTTTTATTGAAGTAGTTAGTGGCTATAGCTATAAAAGCTACTCCATATAAAATACAAATTCCTACTCCCAATTTAATATTTATATTTGTAGCACTTAAATTTAAATTTATAACTCCCTCTATTAAAGAGTTTCCATCTCCATAGGTGGTGAATAAATATGGATATATTTTTGATAAGGACTCCTGCGGCAATATAAAGGTTGCCATATTTAAACAAAATATTATTATTGAACTTACCATTAAACTTGCCACATTGTTTTTAAATAATGTAGATATTAATATTCCAAAGCTACAATATATGAAAATACACATAAGCTGCAAAATAAGTAACTGAATAAGGTATTTATATACTGGATTTATATAAGAACTACCCACAATAGCTGTAACCCTTTCTAATTCATCCACATGATATTTCGTTCCAATAACTACTGGATAGGATGGATTTCCCCCATTAAATACTAATCCTATAATTACAAACATGAAAAATTCAATAATAAAAACCGTTAGGGTAGAAACTAAAAACCCACTTAAAAATTTTGTTATTATAAATCTCACTCTTCCTATGGGTTTTGTTATAGCTAATTTTATGGTGGAATACTGCATCTCAGAGCTTACACTGTCGTAAGTTAATATTATTATTAAAAGTGGTAGAAAAATCACATTAATAAATCCCATAAGGTCTTTCATGGCTCTAAAGGAATAAATTTTGTATAAGGGCTGAGGCTCCATATTCTCCTTAAGTAAATGCTCATTTAGAAGAATCTCTCCGTTTATCCTCTCAACTTCGTTATAATCCATAGCTATTTTGTATTCTTCTCTTTCCTTCTTTAATGCTTTATTTTTGTTTTTAAGCTTTTCTTTCCAATTGTAGTTAGGTTTTTTTATCTCCTCTGAAAGTTCCTTATTTTCTCTTTCCAAGCTCTTTATCTTAAGTTTATAGGTTTTTATTTCCTCCTCTTTAATTCCATCCTCCTTTAATTTTGCCTTATACTCCACTAGAAGCTTTTCGTTGTTCTTAATTTTTATCTGAGGTCTTTCACTTTTCGCATCCCCATATAACCCATAGGTTTTAAAGATAAATAAAACTAACAGTCCTATAATAAAGATTAAATATTTCTTATTCTTTAGGATTTTATAAACCTCTACCTTAAAAAAATCCAAGTTATTTGCCCCCTTTTGCTATTTCCATAAATCTATTTTCTAGATTTCCATGTGCTCTATTAATGTCCAATATCTCAATGCCTCTAGTGGATAGAACAGTAATGAGCATGGAATAGCAGTCCTTGTCAGTAGTTAATATTAATTTATCCTCCAGTGTCTCAATATTTTTAACAAAGCTATTGTCTTGCAGAATATTCTTAACCCTTTCTATATCCTCATGCCTTACCTTAAGCTGAATTTTTTCCTTATCTTTTAAGTGAAGGTTATTTGTAAGTTCTACAGATTTGATCACTCCATAATCAATAAATGCCACCTTATCACAAAGCTGCTCTATTTCCCCTAAAATATGTGAAGATATAAATACTGCAGTGTTATTTTCCTTAACTAGATTTCTAACTATGTTTCTAAAATCCACAATTCCAATGGGGTCAAGTCCATTAGTAGGCTCATCTAATATTAAAAGCTTTGGATTAGGTAAAAGCGCTTGCCCAAGTCCTAAACGCTGCTTCATTCCAAGAGAATATTTTTTAACCTTGTCATCTATTCTATCCTTTAGACCTATTATCTCTATAACTTCATCTATTCTCTCTTTCTTCACGTTACCATAAAGCTTTGCAAACATATTTAAGTTTTCCCTTCCAGTAAAATCTAAGTACATATCTGGATTTTCCACAATACACCCTACAGAACTAATAGCCTTTACAAAATCCTTTTGCACATCATATCCATTTATATAAATATTTCCAGATGTAGGCTTAATAAGTCCCACTATCATCCTTATGGTTGTGGTTTTTCCCGCTCCGTTAGCTCCAAGAAATCCGTATATCTCCCCTTCCTTTACATCAAAGCTTATGCCCTTTATTATCTCCGTTTTTCCAAATGATTTGTGAACATCTTTAAGTTCTAGTACCGCGCTCATAAAACTGCCCCCTTCTTTCTTGAATCTTTTTATATATTTTACCATTAAAGTAATACAACTTCAAAATAATAAACATTTTCAAATAAAATCTCAATATATAACTATAAATATTAAATACACATTAAAAAAAGAGAGTGCAAAGGCAACAACCCTTCACACTCCCTACTTTTATTCTACTCCTCTTATGGAATCCACTATACTATCAGAATATACTTTTCTTGAAGCATTTATGGCTGCAAGAAGGCATATAACTAACACTGCAAGAGATGTACATAATACATTCCATATAGATATTGTCCATTCCATGCCTGCCATTAATACTTTTCTAGTTGCCACGTAAAATAAATAAGTGAATAGGATTCCTAAAGATACTCCCCAAATGGTTGAATATATGCCATAAATTAGCCCCTCATTTCGTATCATAGAGTTCACCTCATCCTTTGCCATTCCTATAGCCCTTAGCATTCCAAATTCTTTTTTCCTAAGCATTACATTCATACTCATTATATTAAATATGTTTATAATACTTACAAGTGCTACAATAAATATAATTGAATATAATATTACAGCAGTTTTAATACGAGATTTTTTTATTTTTTCAAGTTCTTCCTTATAGGAAGTTAAAGATACTCCTCTTGAATTCTTTACTATATCCTTTAACTTGTTTTCCACATAACCATAATCTCCGTGCTTATCTAAGCTTATCCTTACTCTTTGGTAGCCTGGAATATTAAAATTTTCTTCAAGTAATTCATTATCCATGATTATAGTAGTAGTTATAGCACCATCTTGTGGTACAATTGCATCATCTTTAAGTATACCTCCAACTATAAATTTTTGTTCATTCATATATATAGGTACTTTATTTTCATATATTTGTATTTTCATCTCTACGGCATCTCCAACTTTAAAAGTAGTAACATTATTATTATTTAAGTTTTGAGCTAATAAAACCATAGGTTTTTTTTTCAAATTATCAAAATCTACATTTCCTTCTTCTATGCTGTTTTTAAATTTTTCTAAAACCTCTCTATCATACCCTTGTACTTCACACTTAAAGGTATAAATATTCTTATTTAAATTTTCTTTTACATATGAGAATTGTTTACTCCATTTTTTTAGAAGTTTGATTCCCTCTTCAGTAATCTTATTTGATGGTACTATCATAAAATTACTAGTTTCTTTAGATTTTACTACGTTTTTTACTCCTTTTAATTTTTCTATATCTCTTACATATTTCTCCTCTATTGAAGCTCCTTGAAATGAATCATTACAAGCTATAACAAAATCTCCACCCATCTTTTTCTTTAAAGTGCTTGCTGGATCCGAACAATTTATTATATAATTTACCAACATAAAAAGTATTATACTTATACTCAAAGAAACTACAGTAGATATAAACTTTTTTCTATTCCTGTTGATATTAATTCTAGACATATCTCTTGTGAATTTGCTTTTTTCTTTAAGAATAGAGTTTTTTTCCTTTAACCTATTACCTTTAAGCTTAAAATTCCCATTAGAGTTTACAGCTTCTATAGGAGAAACTTTAGAAGCTTTCTTAGCAGAAAAATATGTTCCCAAAAATATTGATATAAAACCAAAAATAAAAGATAGGATAATCGCCTCCTTGGGTATTCTAAATAAATATTTAAAATAATTATTACCAGAAAATAACGTCATAGCTCCTTTAGAAACAAAATTTCCAATAAAAATACTTAAAGGTATAAATATTAATCCTAGTAAAAATCCCTCTCCCATAACTAATTTTATTATGTGTGAACTGGAAGCCCCTATAGCCCTAAGCATCCCAAATTCCTTATTTCTCTGAAGAATAGACGTATTAAATATATTACAAATTAGTATGCTAGATATGATAGATACTATAGTATATAAAACTATACTTATAAATTTTAATATTTTAATATCTTTCATCATAAATTGTTTAATACTATCTATAACAATAGCAATTTTTTCTAGATCCGCCTGTAAAGATAATTTATCAAAACCCTTTTGCTGTTCTATATTTTCTTTAAACTTTACATAAGTAGTAAAATTTCTAAATTTATTTGGTACCTTATCTAAGGCAAAATCTTTACAGACATACGCTTTAGCAGTATTTTTCAATGTGTTATGATTAAATGTGTGATCAAAAGTTCCAACTAGCACAAATTCATTATTTAATTCCAGCTGTTCCTTGCCCTCACCTAATCTAAAGTTTAATTTTATATTATCACCTATTTCAAGATTAGGATTAATTTTTTTAACTACCCAATTTTCTAAAGCTATTTCATTAGGTTTTTCTGGATAACGTCCTTTTAATAATTTAAAATTAAATAAATCTATAGCTTTTTTATCATAACCATTAATATCAATAGAATACTGTGAATCTTTTATTTTACTGTTTCCCATAGAAACAAATGTGGTTGAATTTTCAATAATACTACTATTATTTTTGCACAATTCTTCTGCTTCTTTTTTGTATTGATTTTTATAATCCATAATTACATCATATGCTCCGCCCCTATCATCAATTAAACGAGCCTTTGTATTCTCCTTTAAAGTAGAAAGCATTACACTTAATGAAGTTATTAAAGTTATGGATATTACTATACTCATTGCTACAAAAAAATTTCTTTTCTTATTTTTAACTAAATATTTCGGTATTAGCCCCCAAAAGCTTTTCATATTGACCCCTTCTTTCTTGAATCCTTTATATATTTTACCATTAAAGTAATATAACTTCAAAACAATAAACATTTTCAAATAAAATCTCAATATATAACTATAAATATTAAACACACCTAAAAAAGAAGTGCAAAGGCAATAACCCTTCACACTCCTTATTTGTCTACTCTATAATTCTTATGGATTTTACTATCATTTGATTGCTACTCCTGTATCCTTATGGAATCAATAATACTAGAAGAAAATACTCTTCTAGATGCATTGATCGAAGCTAATATACAGACTCCAACAGTAACTAAAATCACAAGCACTATGGTACCTATAGGAAAACTCCAAGTCATTCCATCTGTAAGACTTTTTCTAGAAATTAAAAAAACTATATAGGTAAAAATTGTTCCTGTTATCCCTCCCCAAAATGCAGAGGATATACCATAAAATATTCCCTCAGCTCTTATCATCTTTTTAACTTCATCTTTTCCAAGCCCTATTGCCCTCATCATTCCTATTTCTCTCTTTCTCAATAACACATTCATACTCATAATATTTACTAAATTAATAATACTAACTATAGCCACCACTCCTACAAAGCTGTACATTATAAGCGAAAACTTTAAATCATTTTTCTTAGCCTCTTCTACTTCTTCTTTATATGATGTTAAATTAACCCCCCTATTGCTCCTATATTTATTTTTCAACTTTTTTTCTACTTCCTCATAATTTGCATCTTTACCTAATGTTATCTTTACCTTCTGATACCCCTTAATTTTAAAATATTTTTCAAAAGCCTTTTCACTGACAATCACCACATTTTTAATTTGCGAATCTTCTGGCATATAATCTTCTTTTAATATGGCCGCAATAGTAAAAGTCTCACTTTTCCTTTCAGTACGATCCTTTTCATTATCATATACATGGCAACTTAACTCTATATGGTCTCCTATATTTAATTTTGTACAATTACTATAATTTAAATTTTGTGCCAAAATAACCATAGGTTTCTCTTGAAGTTCCCGTTCATTAATTTTACCTTTTATTACATGTTCCTTTATCTTCTCTAACTCTTCCTCAGTTAACCCTTTTACTTCTGTTCTAAACTTATACCTCTGATTTTTAAAATCCTCTTGGGTTTTCGAATTTCTATTGCTTTCTTTTGAAAAAAATTTAATTCCTTCCTTCGTTACTGTATCTTTAGGAACTTCCATTGAAACATATGACATTTTTTCCTTATCTGTTTTATCTACACCTTTTATATTTTCAATATACTCTATATCCTCATGAGATAATGCATAATCTGGTTTATCTGCAGGCGTGGATACTACAAAGTCACCTCCCATTTTGCTTTTAATATTCTTTATAGGATCAGAACTATTTATTAAATAAGTTACAACCATAAACATTATTATACTTATGCTAAGTGAAATTACAGTAGTTATAAATTTCTTTTTATTTCTATTTAAATTTAAACGTGCCATATTTGAGGCGAATCCAAATTTTTTACTTATTATGCTATTATCCTGTAAATTACTTTTTATTTTTTTACCCTTTAATTTCAAGTTATTATTTGAATTAATTGCTTCCATAGGGGATATTTTAGATGCTTTTTTAGCTGGAAAATAGCTTCCTAAAATAATAGAGAAAAATCCAACTATAAAAGAAGCTATAATGCCACTTTTGGGAATGTTCATAATTCCCCCCACATCTTTATAACCTGCTATTAATTTAGTAATTCCTTGAATTGTAAAATTTCCTATGATAATTCCTAAAGGAATAAATATACATCCTAAAATAAACCCTTCACCTAGCACAAGTATTTTTATTTTGCTTGGCGAAGCACCTATAGCCCTTAACATTCCAAAATCCCTAGTTCTTTCTGTTATGGACATATTAAATATATTATAAATTATTACACTAGCCACAATACTTATTATTATATAAAGAATAACGCTTATAAAATCAATACCTTTATAAGCTTTAAGTAAAAATGTTTTTGCAGTATTTATGCGGAATTCTATATTTTTATAATCATCATTAAATGCCAGTGAATTACAACTTTTTTCAATAGACTCCTCTGAATTTACATTTAAATACCCTTCATATAAATGTCCTTCATGTAAGATTTCTTTTGGAGGACTTATGCTTTCAACGTAACTTCTAGGAACATATGCAATTGCAGTGTTTTTCAATTGATTGGTATTAAATTTATAATCAAAAATTCCTGAAATTGTAAATTCTTTTTCTATATTAAATTTTTTAAATCTGCCTACAGTTAAGTTTAGCTTAATTTTATCTCCCACTTTATACTTTTTATGCATAGCACTTAAAGCCCAAGCTTCTATGGCTATTTCATTATCTTTTTTAGGGTATTTTCCTTCAAGTAGCTTAAAATTAAGAAATTCTCCTATGTTGTCATCATAGCCATTTACCCTTAAAACGTATTTGGAATTAGGTACCTTATACTCTCCTAATTTACATGATATAGACACTTTGTCTACAAGTGGATCTTTCACTAATTTATTCAGACTTTTCTTATCTTCCGTAAAAAAGAAATTATCATATACACCACCGAAATCATCTATCATTTGCTTATATGATGATTCTTTTAAGTTTTTAATCATTATGCTCAAAGATACGATTAGAGAAATAGACAGCATTATGCCTACTGCCACAAAGAAATTTCTTTTCTTGTTTTTAACTAAATATTTCGGTATTAGTCCCCAGAAACTCTTCATATAGCCCCCCTCTTTCTTAAACTCTTTTATATATTTTAACATTATAGTAATATAAATTCAAAATAATAAATATTTTCAAATAAAATCTCAATATATAACTATAAATATTAAATACACATTAAAAAAAGAGAGTGCAAAAGCAATAAACCTTCACACTCCCTACTTTTATTCTACTCCTCTTATGGAATCCACTATACTATCAGAATATACTTTTCTTGAAGCATTTATGGCTGCAAGAAGGCATATAACTAACACTGCAAGAGATGTACATAATACATTCCATATAGATATTGTCCATTCCATACCTGCCATTAATGTCCTTCTAGTTGCCATATAAAATAAATAAGTGAATAGAATTCCTAAAGATACTCCCCAAATGATTGAATATATGCCATAAAGCAGACCCTCATTTCGTATCATAGAGTTCACTTCATCCTTTGCCATACCTATAGCTCTTAACATGCCAAATTCTTTTTTTCTAAGCATAACATTCATACTCATTATATTAAATATATTTACAATACTTACAAGTGCTACAGTAAATATAATTGAATATAATATTACAGCAGTTTTAATACGGGATTTTTTTATTTTTTCAAGTTCTTCTTTATAAGAAGTTAAAGTTACTCCTCTTGAATTCTTTACTATACCCTTTAACTTATTTTCCACATAATCATAATCTCCATGTTTAGCTAAATTTATCCTTACTCTTTGGTAGCCGGAAATTTTAAAATATTTTTTAAGTAATTCATTGTCCATAATTATAATATTAGTTAAAGAAGCATCTTGTGGCTTCATAACATGATCTTTCAGTATGCTTCCAATTATAAATTGTTCCACATTTCTGTACAAAAACTTTCTATTCTCATACACATCTATATCCATTTCTATTGAATCTTTCACTTTTAAATTAGTAACATGATTATTATTTAAATTTTGCGCTAATAGAACCATAGGTTTTTCTTTAGAATTATCAAAATTTATATTTCCTTCTTTAAGATTATTTCTAAATTGTTCTAAAAACTTCTTATCATACCCTCGTATTTCACAATTAAACTTATAAATATTCTTCTTTAATGCCTCACTTATCTCTGGCTGCAACCTACTCTGCCGTTGTAATAGTTTCATCCCCTCATCAGTAACTTTATCTGGTTGTACTTTAATGAAATTACTGGTTTCTTTAGACTTTATTACGCTTTTTACTCCTTTTAATTCTTCAATATCACTTATATATTTCTCTTCTAATGAAGCTTCTCCAGCCAAGTCGTTACAAGCTATAACAAAATCTCCACCCATCTGTTTTTTTAAAGTATTTGCTGGATCTGAACAATTTATTATATAATTTACTACTATAAAAAGTATTATACTTATGCTCAAAGAAACCACAGTAGATATGAACTTTTTTCTGTTTCTATTTATATTAACTTTAGACATATTCCTTGTGAACTTGCTTTTTTCTTTAAGAATAGAAATTTTTTCCTTAAGCCTATTACCTTTAAGCTTAAAATTTCCACTAGAGTTTACAGCTTCTATAGGAGATACCTTAGAGGCTTTCTTAGCTGAAAAATATGTTCCTAAAAATATTGATATAAACCCAAAAATAAAAGATAAAATAATTGTCTCATTAGGTATTCTAAATAGGTGTTTAAAATAATTGTAACCAGAAAATAAAGTCATAACTCCTTTAGACGCAACATTACCTATAAAAATACTTAAGGGTATAAATATTAATCCTAATAAAACCCCTTCACCAATAACTAATCTTATTATGTGAGAACTAGAAGCACCTATAGCCCTTAACATTCCAAATTCCTTAATCCTCTGAATAACAGAAGTATTAAATATATTACAAATTAATACACTAGATATGATAGATACTATTATATATAAAGCTACACCGATAAATTTCAATGAATTAATTCTATTAATTAATGTCTTCTTAACAATATTCATTCTAACTGTAGCTTTATCGAAATTTACTTGAGAAGATATCTTATAAAACCCCTCTTGCGTCTCTATACCTTCTTTAAATCCCACATAAGTAGTATAACTTTTAAATTTATCTGGAACTTTATCCATGGCAAACTCTTTACAAACATACGCTTTGGCGATATTCTTTGCTACATTATAATTAAATGTATGATCAAAAATTCCAACTAATACAAATTCATTATTTAACTTCAAATCATATTTCCCATTTACTAGTATTGAACTTAAATTTACCTTATCACCTATTTTAAGATTAGGTTTAATTTTCTTAACTACCCAATTTTCTAAAGCTATTTCATTGGGTTTTTCTGGATAACGTCCTTTTAATAATTTAAAATTAAATAAATCTATAGCTTTTTTATCATAACCATTAATATCAATAGAATACTGTGAATCTTTTATTTTACTGTTTCCCATAGAAATAAATGTGGTTTCATTTTCAATAATATCATTATTGCCTTTGATTAATTTTTCCGTTTCTTTTCTGTACTCATTTCTATAATACATAATTACATCATATGAGCCCCCCATATCATCAATTAGGCGAGCCTTTTCATTGTCTCTTAAAGCATATAGCATAACACTCAAAGAAGTTATTAATGTAATAGATAATACTATACTTATTGCCACAAAAAAATTTCTTTTCTTATTTTTAATTAAATATTTCGGTATTAGCCCCCAAAAGCTTTTCATATTGCCCCCTTCTTTCTTGAAATCTTTTATATATTTTACCATTTAAGTAAAATAAATTCAAAATATTAACTGTATTTAAATGATATATAAATATTAAATACACCTAAAAAAAGAAGTGCAAAAGCAATAAACCTTCACACTTCCATCAATTATTCTACAGTTCTTATAGAATCTATTATGCTCCCTTTCACAATCTGCCTTGAAGGAAATATAGATGATAATACACATACCCCAATAGTAGCTATTGAAAGTAATATTAATAGAATAGATGAAAAGCCCCATTTAAGTGCGTTATATCCTATTAATTTATTAACTAAAAATGTTGCTGCGGCAGAAAATATTAATCCTATAGTTACACCTAAAATTACCGAAGCTATACCATAAAAAACTCCTTCATCTATAACCATTCTTCTTATTTGATTATTCTCCATACCAATAGCTCTAAACATACCAAATTCACTTTTTCTCATAAATATATTTGTATTCATAACACTAATTACATTCACTATACTTACTAAAGATGCAATCAATACAAAACTATATGCAACTAAATATATCTCCATTTTTGATTTTTTTGCTTTAGATAACTCTTGTTTAAAAGACTTTACTTGAACTTTAGGATAATGTTTTGTAAAGCTATTAAGCTTTTCGTTTACCTGCTCATAATATCTTGAGCTTGTAATAGATACTTGAATATTTTGATAAGCATTGATTTTAAGATATTTTTCTATAGCATCATTACTCATAATAATTTTATGTCCTATATCCTCACTATATTCTTTATCTAAAACTCCTGCTATAGTAACCTTTTGTATTCTATCTTCTATATATTCTCCTTTATTACTGTACCTAGAGATAATTATATTTATTTTATCTCCTGGCTTAAAGTTTGTATATTCTCTCTCTGGCAAAACTACTAATGGTTCTCTATCCATATTATCTAAACTTATTTTTTTTCCTTTAACATGGGATAATATTTCTTTCAAATGTATACGATCATATCCGGTTAATTTTTCTCCTATAAAATAATATTCTCCTTTTTTAAAACTCTTTTCTGTATATTTATTTCCTTTACTTAGATTTTCTAAATATTTAATCCCTTTATCAGTTATATTTTCTTTTTTAACTTCCATAGTAACATCTTCTATTTCTTTAATTGCATTTACACTTTTTATACCCTTTAAATTTTCAATATCTTTTATATGATTTTTTTCTAAAGAGTCATTATAATTTCTAGATGTATTCACTATAGAAAAATCCCCACCTAGATTTCTTTTTATCTCATTTACAGGATTATATATTCCAGTAAAATAATTTACTAATATAATTAAAGTTAAACTCATACCTATTGATATTATTGTAGTTACAAATTTCTTTTTATTTCTCTTTAGGTTTGTATATGCCAATTTACCTGTAAATCCTAGTTTATTATATACTCTACTATTTTTATTATTTTTTATAGTTGCACCGTTCAACTTAAGATTACTATTTGAATTTATAGCAACCATCGGTGATATTTTAGAAGCTTGTCTTGCTGGGAAATAAGAACCTACTAATATAGAAATAAAACCCACAATTAAACAACATATAACATCCTGTTTATATACTTCTATAGTCATAAGTCCATATCCTGATATTATATTGACAAGAATTGATGTTACTATATATCCAGTTGCAATACCTATAGGTATAAATATAATTCCTAAAACAATACCTTCGCCTAATATTAAAGTTATTATTTGATTAGGTTCTGCCCCTATAGCCCTAAGCACTCCAAAGTCTTTTATCCTCTCTATTATAGAAATATTAAATAAATTATATATTAATACGCTTGCCATAATTATGATAATTATATATAAAGCTATATTTATTGTTTTTATGAACTTCATAAAAGATAAAAAGCTTTTTTTATCATAATTTAATAACATACTCTCGTTATAGGAATCATTTTTAAAACTTAAAGAATTAAATCCATTTTCCATATCTATACCTGACTTAAAAATTAAATATTCTTTATAGTTTTTTGCTATATCAGGCAGCGATTTTTCTACATATTCCCTAGTAACGTAGGCCTGTGCACTTTTTTCAACATTAAAGTCAAATATGTAACTAAAGGTACCTACTAATATAAATTCATTGTCCCTTTCAAAAGCCTGATTTTTCATGGCAGTTCTGTAATCTAACTTAGAAGGTATTTTTATTTTGTCTCCTATTTTTGTATTAGAAGGTAACTTATTAACCACCCACTGTTCTAGAGCAATTTCATTTTCTTTCTGAGGATATCTTCCTTCTATTAACTTAAAATTTAATATATCCCTTGACATTTTATCATATCCAGTAATATTCATTTGATATGAAGAACCCGGTATTTCAGCTTTCCCTAGTTCTAAAGATATAGTGTACTTGTCTATATTTTCATTTTTATTTATATCCTTTAACTTTTTAAAATTAGGTGATGATATAGTTACATCTTGTATTCCACCTATGGAATTTTTCACATACTGCCATTGGGCTTTTTCAATTTTTCTAGTAATAATCCCTATGGATGTAATTAAAATTGTAGATACTATGAGCCCTATAGCTATAAACCATACTCTTTTTTTACTTTTAAACATGTATTTAGGTATTAAAGAAAAAAAGCTTTTCATTCTTGCACCTTGTATAATGAACATGTAGTAAAAATTCATTATACTTTTCCTTTCTTAAAGATTTTTACTATAATTATTATAAAACGCTATGGTTTAGTGTCTTTACCTATAGCTAGACTATTTTATTTGAAGCTCTAACCACTGTCTTATGCTTATTTGTTTAATTAGTTAGATAACTCATTAGTTTTTATATAGAACAAAAATACATTTATCATGACATTTATGGAGTATAGCGGATTAATACTATAAAGACCCTAATTACTGCTTCGAGAACTATTTCTATGAGAGATTATATTTTTACTATATGTCTCACTAAGAAACAAGCAGAAGGTAAATACTTTTACGTTGCTATGAGCCATGTTGCTAAAAAACTACTATTTTGGGAAAGCACTTTTTCATTGTTGTATATATATCATAAAAATCTATGCAATAATTAAAAATAACATTGCATAGATTTTATTTTAATATCAGCAATCACATCATTACATACTGTACTAGATGAATTAGTCCATCTAGTATATCAAAATCTATTTTCCAAATATTCTAAAAGCTCCTCCTGTACATCCACCTCTACATGAACTTACACAACTTACTGCACACTCGGCACTGCAACCATTATTACAAGTGGTTGCACAATACGCCATACAATCATGATAATAACCTTTTACATCATTATTTTTTATTTTTATTTTTTTTGAAATTAAGTTTTTCACCAAAATACCCTCTTTCTATATTATTTATTTTACTTGCTGATATTATAACCTTATATAGAAATGTTTTATTAATAATAATTACATCATATGCAAAACTACATTATTCGTTTTAAACTCTATAACCCAATAACCAGCATCATCTTTTTTCCACTTATATTTGCACGACTTTTCTTGCCACCACTTTTTAATTCCTTTTTGAGTTTTAATTTCCTGTGCACATACCTTTCTTAATAACAAAACCCTTGTCCCTTCATCTATATCTAAATCATCCTTGCACAACTTTAATTCTCTTAAACTATCCAATCTCTCATTTAATATTAGTATTTCTTTTTTCTCAGATTCTGTTACTTGTCCTACTACTTGAGATTTCATTTTATCCCTCTTTTCTTCCATTAATTTTCATATAATATTTTATCTAAAGGATCTACATATTCTAACTTTTCTATAATGCTTCCAGCGTTTATTAATCTTCTTTTTACTAATTTACTTTGTAACTTTCTAGTAGCTTCTCTTTCATAATGACTTATGTTACATTGTATTTTGGGTGAAACATTATACTCTTCAGTTAATTTTTTATTTAAATATCTACAAGCCTTACATTGATAAGCATCACACTTCCTACAAATTGGTGCGTTTTCTATTGATAGTAAGCATTCATCCTTATTTAAAATTCCTTCTTCTAAACTTCCTATAGAATCTTCTACGTCATCATAATAAAATGCTGGACATATATAGAACTTACCATTTGGTGCTAATGTTATGGTTTTAGTTCCTGCTGTACATTCATTATGAGAATTAAAATTAATTCTATCTGTGATAACATTTACCTCCAAAGGTTGATTATCCACATACGTTTTTTGAATAACTTCTACAAGGCTATTTAGCTCCTCCTTATACAATTCAATATGTTTTCGGTTCCAACTATCTATATCTTCCAAAACCAAATTTATTCTTATATAGTCTTTTGGCAAATTCTTTATATATGTTGTTATATTTTGTATATTATCTTTGTTTATAAGTAAAATGCATGTGTCTGAATTCTTGTTTATTTTAGAAACATCATTATCATAAATTACTATGGACTTTTTATTTGCTTCTTTAGAATTTGAATCTACCAAAGACATATAAAAACCTTTGTTTTTTATGGGTGTTTCACCTTTTTCCCCCATAAAAACTATTTCAAAATCATTTTCACTGGCAAATTCCATTGCTCTATCAATTAATTCCATGCTCATTTTATTTTTAGTACCTTTTTTATTTCTATATGAGCAGTGTGGAGTTATATCATCTTGGAGCATTACTAGCATATATTTTTTGTCTTCAACATTTTCGTATTCTCTTCTTAGGGATGGATTTCCAGTAAGCTTTTCGTATTTTGCCCAAAATCTTTTATTTGCCCTAACTGTAGCCTTATGAAGCTTACATATATGTGTACTCCTTTTATAAATAGAACCTGAATCATCATAATTGAATCCCGTACACCATGCACATCCTGTAGCTACTTCACAGTTAATACATTCCTCTTTACTTTGATCTTGCAATGTCAGTGCATCAAATGTCCTCAATTTATCCTTGTTTATGCCTTTTTCTACATTTCCAATACACCTTCCGTTTCTTTTCTCCAAAGCAAAGTCTACAAATCTTATGCATGGAAAGAAATTTCCGTCACAATCTATGGCTAACATTTTACCTGCACCGCAAAAGTTTCTTTCCAACGATTCCTTTCTTAAAGGATTACCTATGGATGGATCAAAAAATCTAACATAGTATTCATTCCATAATTTATTTTCTAATATATAGTCCCCAAGTTCATCTAATTGCTTTTCTAGTATTTTATCATCCCCCTCTTGCCATACATCTTCAAATATAACATTAGCAGCAACTTCCTTTATGCCATTGTTCCACAAACTTATAATACTATCCTTAAGATATGGTAAATCATTATGTGAAAATGTAGCTTTTGTACTTTCATTAGGAAACTGCTTTAACCATAAAGGAACATTTTTCATTACATCATCATATGAACCTTTTCCACTGGGATATACCCTCTGCAAATCATGTTTTGTTTTATTTCCATCTATACTAATCCCTATGGATAAATGAGATTTATTCTTCTTTATAAAACTTTGTACTTTTTCCGTGTGGTATAAAAGTCCATTTGTAGAAAAGCTAAATCTATATGAATCAAACCAAGGGTGATCTAACATAAACATTTTCATTTTTATGTAATCACATACTTTATCTATTAAATCAATTTCTAAAAAAGGTTCTCCTCCTATAAAGTCCCAAACCACAGACCCCTCGCTAAATTCCTCTCTATTAGAAAGTATATAATCTATACATTTTTTAGCTGTTTCGAAAGTCATCTTTTTTCTATGATTTTTTCCTGTCATATAACAATACTTGCAAGCTAAATTGCAATCTTCTGTTACACATAAAGTAATATTTTTAACCTTCTTATCTTCATTATTTCCCTCCCAACTCTCAAGAAGCTGACCCATTTTAATGTCTTTATTATCCATATACTCACGCCCCCACTAAAATTTATTAAAATATTATATTTTTATTACCATTTTTAACATACTTACAAAAATAACCTGTTATATATGCAGCAGCTATACTTGTACCCCTAATTTTCTCTTGATTTTTTTTATAACACAATTCCTTTGGCAACTTGTATGGTGCATAATAAAAACCATCTTCATATATATGCCAATTTAGATCCTCTACTTCTTTACCCCTAACCCCTATGACACCCTTTAAATAAGCTGGATAAGATTTTAATCCATAATTATTAGCTGCTGAAATTACAATGATATTGTTTTTTCGCAATTTTCTTACTATTCTTTTTAAAGGAAACCAATATTTAAACTTAGTAGTTCCTAAACTTAAATGTATAATATCAGGATTATATTTTGTAGATTCTTCTAAAGCTTTTAAAAGCACCCTCCCATCAGTTGTAAGATTTTTATCTAGTATATTTATATCTATCAATTCTACATTGTCATATATATATTTAATACAACTTGCTACTAAAGTGCCATGATCATTGTTAGCCACAGATTCTTCAGTTTTTTCTATATACCCTTTAGAATTTATTTTTATAGATATAGCTTCAATTACATTATCTTTTAAATTGTTTTTACTCCTATCTATACCACTATCAATAATCACAACTCTAACTTTATTATTTATCATCCTTGCTCACCCCAGCACTGGTTTCTGCTAATACTTTTAATTCCATATCCTCTCTTAACAAATCAAATTCGTGACTATATAAATCTTTATAAACTAGATTATTTTTAATCAAATACTCATGAGATCCTTGTCCAACTATTTTTCCCTCATCTAATACAATAATTTTATCAGCGTTTCTAATCATTGATAGATTATGAGTGATTACTATAACCGTTCTATCTTTAGAAATATTATTTATAGCTTCACTTATTAAATATTCTGCCTCTGCATCCATAGCAGCAGTAGCTTCATCTAAAAGGATAATGGGTGTTTTTCTTAGCATGCACATAGCAAGTGCCAATCTTTGTTTTTGCCCACCAGATAAATTACTAGCCTCTTCATTAATTACCGTATCATATTCTTCATCTAACCCCATTATATATTCATGCATAAAGACTTGTTTACAAACTTGTTCAATTTCTTCTTCTGTTGATTTTGGATTAGCTAGTTTCATATTTTCTTTTATAGATAAATTAAATAAAAAAGGTTGTTGTTGTACAATTGAAATATTTTTTCTTATAGATTCTTCAGTCAAATCTCTTATATCAATTCCATCAATCAATATCTCTCCATGATTAGGTTTATAAAAATTTAAAAGAAGATTAAATATAGTGGATTTACCACTACCATTTCTTCCCACTATAGCTGTAAGTTGATTCTTTTGGACATTGAATTTAATATTTTTAAGTATTTTCTTATTATTTTCATAAGAAAATTCAACACTTTGAAACTCTATATCCCTATAAATATTTTCTATACACTTATCCCCAAATTTCTCTTTAGGAAAATCAATATTATCTATTAAGCCAAATATTCTTTCTAAGGACACCAGAGCCTCCTGTATATTTGAGTTTATTTTAGTAACTGAAATGAGTGATTGAGAAAATTGCCCTGAATAAGACACAAATGCTATAAAATACTGTATACTTAATGTATTTTTAGATATAAAATATATTCCCAATGCTATAACTATTAAATCATCTAAATAATTTATAATACTTGAAATTACAAAAGACAAATTTCCAGTGATACTTATTTTTATCTCTTTGTATTTTATCTTTTTTGAAATATCTTTATAATTAATACAACTCTTTTCTTTTAATCCATATGCCTTTATATGTTTTATACCTATCAAAGCCTGCTGAAGGATACTAAAATATCTATCATTTAATGTCTTAATTTCTCCGTTAATATTTCTTAATTTTTTACCAAATGTAACAAAACATATATATGAAAATGGAAATACTGCTAAAACTATAAAAGATAGAATTATGTTTATTTTAAATATTACAATACCTAGAACTATAATTTTCAATATATCTATGATAATGTTAACCAAATCATTTGTTATAATGCTACTTAATGTGAATATATCTCCTTGAAGTCTTGATATAAACTCTCCAACATTGTTCCTATCAAAAACTTTCATAGGTAAATTCAACATTTTACTATACATGTCCACTTTTAAATCATAGGACAAATCATTACTTAAAATAGTCTGATTATAATTTTTAACAAACTGACTAGTAGATTCTAATAAAAAAACTACTAACAAATAAATAAGTTTATTGAAGATAGATTTATAATCTTTATAAGCTAAACATTGTACAATACTACCCCATATCAAAGGTTGAACTATCCCTAGTAATATTATTATGATAGTAAACATTAAAAATATAAAAAATCTCATTTTATATGGTTTTACATAATTAAAAGTTCTCTTTAATAGTGTTACATCATTTTTAGAGAGAAACTTTTTCTTAAATTTATACATATCTGTCTCCTCTTTTAAATAATATACTACTGTCATATATAAATTATCATTTTATACTATTATTGTCAAATTTATATTATTTTGAATTTTATAATTATTTATGGTATATTATTAATATATTTACCATAAATGGTGTAATTTTATCATAAGTTAGTATCTATTACACAATAATACCGTAATACTTTATAATTACATAGGTAATCTCAAAAATACATTTTAAATAGGGGGCTTTACCATGGAAATTTTAAAAACAGAATATCTTCAAAAAACTTATGGCTTTGGGGAAGCTGCTGTTAAAGCACTAAAGCCTACAGATATCGGCATAAAAGAAGGAGAATTTACTGCTATAATTGGGCCTAGTGGCTCTGGAAAAAGTACTCTTTTACACCTCCTTGCAGGTCTTGACAAGCCATCTGCTGGACACGTGCGTATAGATGGTCATGATATACATGAAATGAGCGAAAAGGAGCTTTCAAGATTTAGAAGGAGAAATATAGGTTTTATATTTCAATTTTTTAATTTAATTCCTATATTAACTATTGAAGAAAACATAAAACTTCCTCTTCTTATGGATGGCAAAAAAATTGATGAACAATATATACATGAGCTTATAAAAACCTTAGGACTAGAGGACAGAAAAAAGCATCTTCCAGGAGAAATATCTGGAGGTCAACAACAAAGAGCCTCTATAGCTAGAGCCCTTGCCACTAAACCTAAAATAATCTTTGCAGATGAACCTACTGGAAATCTAGACACTAAGAATAGTCAAGAAGTTTTGGAGCTTTTAACCATGTCCATTAAAAAATATAATCAAACTCTTGTAATGATAACTCATGACCCTAAAATAGCTTCCCTTGCAGATAGAATTATAACCCTTAGAGATGGAGAAATAGTGGATGATAAAAGGGTTACTGCATGAAGAGTTTTTTAGGTAATAATGGCAAAATACTTAATGTAACCTCTAATAGCATAATATCATCCATTAGAACATTAGAGTAATGTGGACTTTTAATATTCCATAGGCTGCTTATAAATATATCTATAAGCAGCTTTTTTTATTTCTAAAAAAAACTTCATTATGACTATGGTATTTAACTATTCCAAAAACTCATAAAATAATTATTGCAATATTTTTAAATTATTGAATTGTATATATTGCAATGATATACTATTTACAAAGTTGTTATATTAACCTATCCACCAATCATCAGCTCTTCAATCCTTTATATAAAAGGAAGTAACAGCTGACGATTATGGAATAAAACAATTGAGGGAAGCGGGGTAAAAATGGAAAAGGATATTAAAGACCAAATTTTAAAACTTAAGAAGGAAAAAAATGCAATAATTCTTGCACACTATTATCAAATACCAGAAATTCAAGATATTGCTGATGCAGTAGGCGACTCCTACTATTTAAGTGAAATTGCAAGAGATTGCAAAGAATCTGTAATAGTTTTCTGTGGTGTAAAGTTTATGGCGGAAAGTGCTAAAATTTTATCTCCTGAAAAGACAGTGTTATTTCCAGTGCTTGATGCGGGATGTCCTATGGCTGATATGGCCAATACTGCTGATTTAATAAAATTAAAAAATCAGCATCCTAAAGCTTTAACTGTGTGTTATATAAACTCATCTACAGAAGTTAAAGCTCTTTGTGATGTATGTGTTACTTCATCCAGTGCTCTAAAAATAATGAAGAAAGTTGACAACCAGGAAATTATATTCCTTCCTGATAGAAACTTAGGTGGTTACATAGCAGAACAATTCCCAGACAAAAAATTTATTTTATGGGAAGGTTTCTGCCCAACTCATGAAAAAATAGAAAAAGAAAGTATTTTAAAATTAAAAAATTCCTTAGAAGATGTAAAAATTCTTGTACATCCTGAATGTAATAAGGAAATAAGAAACATAGCAGACTACATAGGAAGTACTTCTGGGATTATAAAACATGCCACTGAAAGCACTAATAAAAACTACATAATAGTAACAGAGGAAGGCGTTCTTTATGAATTAAAGAAAAGTAATCCTAATAAAAACTTCCATGTTATAGATAGCGGCATGATTTGTAATAATATGAAGAAAACCACTCTTGAAGATGTATATGGTAGTCTTTTAAATATGCAAAATGAAATTATATTAGACGAAGATACAAGAATTAAAGCTCATAGGGCTTTAATGAATATGCACGAAATGGCTAGGTAAAAATTATGGAAATGAATGTAGACGTTCTAATTGCAGGCTCCGGGGTTTCAGGTCTATATTGTGCCTTAAACCTAAATAAAAACTTAAATGTACTACTTATTTCAAAATCAAAGCTTACAGACACCAATACTTATTTAGCACAAGGTGGAATCGCAACAGCTAGAAGTAAAGATGATATTCCAAGCTTTATTGAAGATACTTTAAAAGCAGGTAAATACAAAAATAAGCTTGAGTCTGTAAAGGTATTAGCAGAAGAATCTATAGAAAATATAGACAATATCATGAATATAGGTATGAACTTAGATAAATCAGAAAATAAAATTTTATATACTCGTGAAGGTGCTCACAGCATAAATAGAATAGTTCACAGCAAAGATCACACTGGTGAAATAGTTGCAGATACTTTAATAAATGAGGTAAAAAAGCATAAAAACATAACTATATATGAGGACACCTATTTATGTGATTTAATTAATATAAATAATAAATGTGAAGGTGGAATAATATTTAAAGATGGAAAGCAAATAAACATTCATTCTAAAGTTGTAGTTTTGGCTACTGGAGGTATTGGTGGATTATTTAAAAATTCCACTAATCAAAGAATAATGACGGGTGACGGCATTGCCATAGCTTTAAGAAATAATGTTAAACTTGAAAATCTTCAATACATTCAATTTCACCCAACGGCTCTTTACGAAAAAAATACAGATTCCAAACGCTTTCTTATTTCAGAAGCAGTTAGAGGTGAAGGCGGTCTTTTATTTAATTCTAAAGGTGAGAGATTTGTGAATGAACTATTGCCTAGAGATGTGGTGTCAAAAGCTATATATGGTGAAATAAAAAAATTTAAAGTGCCTTATGTTAACTTAGATATTTCCTTTAAGGACAAAGATTATATTGAAAATAGATTTCCATCCATATATAACCATTGCTTTGAGAAAGGCATAAATATAACTAAAGAGCCTATACCTGTATCCCCTGCTCAACATTATTTTATGGGAGGCATATCAGTGGATTTGTATTCAAAAACTTCCATGGAAAACCTATATGCCGTAGGGGAAATTAGCTGTACTGGCGTTCATGGTGCTAACAGACTTGCTAGCAATTCCCTTTTAGAGGGATTAGTATTCTCCAGAAGAGCTGCTATTTCTATAAATAATAAAATAGATAATATAAAATTACATAAAGCTGAAAATATAAAAATCTTTACAAAATGTGAAGTTGAAAATTTAAAGAAAGAAAACAGAAAAATTGTAATACAAGAATTAAAAAGAAGGTCGGAGGATTTACATGATGAACTATTTAAGTATTGATGAAGCTATATTATCTGCTTTAAAAGAAGATGTAACTAATGAAGATATAACAACTACATCTGTAATAGATGAAAATTCTAAGTCCATAGTAGATTTGTTTGCCAAGGAAGATGGTATAATAGCAGGTCTACAAGTTTTTGAAAGAGTTTTTACTCTTTTAGGAGATGTAGAAGTTAAATTCTATAAAAAAGATGGAGATAAGGTAGAGTCTAAAACACTTATAGCTACTATAGAAGGAAATACTAGAAATATTTTAATAGGCGAAAGAACTGCCCTTAATTTTCTTCAAAGAATGAGCGGAATTGCAACCATTACAAGAAAATTTGTAGATAAGCTTCAAGGCACCGAGGCTAAACTTCTAGACACTAGAAAGACCACTCCAAACATGAGAGTATTTGAAAAATACTCTGTAAGAGTAGGCGGAGGACATAACCATAGGTTTAATCTTTCCGATGGAATACTTTTAAAGGACAACCACATAAGTGCCGCAGGTGGTGTTAAAAATGCTGTGAAGGCTGCAAGAGAAGCCGCATCCTTCGTAAGAAAAATCGAAGTTGAAGTTGAAAATCTTCAAATGCTAGAGGAAGCATTAGAGGCTAAAGCAGACATTATTATGTTAGACAATATGGATTTAGAAACCATGAAAAAAGCCGTAACCATGGTAAACGGCAGAGCTTTAACTGAAGCTTCAGGTAATGTAAACTTAGACACCGTAGCTTCTATTGCCGCCACAGGAGTTGACTATATATCCACTGGCTATATAACACACTCTGCTAAGATTTTAGATTTAAGTATGAAAAACTTGAGAAATATATAAAATTTAATCCCCAGTCACTAATCTCTAATCTCCTTAGATTTATCCTTTTGAAATTAATTATTAGTAACTGGGGGTTCTATTATTCACTATCATTTACTTTTATTTATCTTTATATTGTCCATTACACCATCTCTTACAAAATCCAGCTTTTTTACTACACATTACTTCTTCAGAACCACATTCAGGACATTTATGTTTATCCTGTTCATAATTTACTTCATAAGTAATGCCACAGCTTTTACATTTAAATTTACAATGCCTTGTAGTGTAGTTTCCCCCACTTATGCTTATAGCCTTTCCTTCAGTTAGTGCTATAGCAACCTTTTTTCTTGCACTATCTATTATATTTTGAAAAGTTTGGCGTGAAACCTGCATTTTTTCAGCACAATCTTCCTGCTTTAATCCCTCTATATCTTTCAGTCGCATAGCTTCAAGCTCTTCCACTTTTAAAACTACTTCTTCTATTTCACATTTATGTTTTCCCTGTGGAACAAAATACGTATCCTTGGGGAAAAACTCTACATTTCTGAATTTTGTTGGTCTTGGCATTTTAACTCCTTCCTGTAGAAGCTATTCGTTACAGTGTCCCTCATGATCATGTTCTCTACAAACACTTCCTGTAGATTTTAGTTCACCTTTTACATAACTCTCTATAACTTCATCACAAATTCCCTGAGCTCCCACAACTACCTCTATATTATTTTCTTTAAATAATTCTTGGGCTGTTTCTCCCATGCCTCCTGCTATTATAACATTTACTCCTAAATCCCTCAAGAATACTGGCAAAAATCCTGGTCTATGTCCTGGATTTGGTGCAAAATTCTTATTTGTTATTTTACCATCTTCCACATCATATATAGTAAACCCTTCGCAATGTCCAAAATGTCCACTTACATATTTTTCTTCACTAGAAACTGCTATTTTCATAATCTATTCCTCCTAAAATATAATATTTTTTATATTAATCCACATTTTATTAATAGCTTTATTAGCTTTACTTTCTTTATAATAAGTTATCGGTTTTAATTCATTTATGGATTTCATTACAATGTCATCATAAGGTATTTTGCCTACTATACTCAAACTCTTATTTTTTATGAAATTTTCTATTTCATAAGTTATTTTTTCATTTATATCAAATTTATTTATACATACCATAGTTAATATGCCAAAATGCTCACAAAGTGAAACCACTCTTTTTAAATCTTCAAGCCCTGACTTAGTTGGCTCTGTGACTATTAGCACCGCATTGCTGCCTGTTATAGAAGATATAACGGAACAACCTATTCCAGGAGAACCATCTACAATAGTAATTTTACTTTCATTTGAAAACTCTTTAGCATTCTTTCTTAAAAGACTTATTAGTTTTCCAGAACCATCGCTGCCTATCTCCATATCTGCCCTAGAAATGATATCTCCTTTTACATCTGTTATATAAGCTTCCGCAGCCTTGTCATCCTCTAAATTTATTGCCTTCTTAGGACATATAAAAGTGCAGGCTCCACAACCTTCACAAGCAAAAGGATCAATTTGAAAATTTTCTATAGCTCCAAATCTACATACTTCTGCACACTGTCCACATTTAATGCATAATTTAGAATCTATATATGCCTTTTGTCCTCCTATAAAATCTTCTTTTCTTATATCTTTTCCTTTATAAAAAAGATGAAAATTAGCCGCATCCACATCGCAATCAACCCTTATCACATCATTTGCAAGCTCTGAAAGTGCTGTAGCAATAGTAGTCTTACCTGTTCCACCTTTTCCGCTCAAAACCACTAATTCCACTTTAATGCCTCCCTTGCCCTTTGGGATAATTCAGTAAAAACTTTCCTGTACTTTGGATTTTTATAAAGTTCTTCTCCCTCTGAATAAATTTTAGCTATTTCCCTACTGTAAGGAATGCAGCCTATTATATGAATTTCATCTTCGCTACAATATTTTTTTATTATATTTTCTTTTCCATCATCTCTATTTATGATTATCCCAAAAGGTATATTAAACCTTCTTACTAATTCCACAGCCCTTTTTAAATCATTAAGTCCAAATTCTGTTGGCTCTGTTACAAGTATAGCTCTATCTGCATATTTTAAGGAATTAACCACATTGCAAGATGTTCCTGGAGGGCAATCCATTAAATTAACACCCTCATCAAGTTCTTCAAGTAGTTGCTTTATAATTGGTACTGCCATGGGTTCACTTATATTTAGAATTCCCCTACTACATTTTATACCATCTACGGTTCCCTCTTGAATACTTCCTATTTGTCTCTTTTTATAACTTAATGCTCCAGCTTTACACACAATTTCACAAGCCCCACAGCCATGACATAGTTTTTGAAAAAGCATTATATCATCTTTAACCTTTGCTAAAGCATTAAATTTACAAGCATACACGCATGCTCCACAGGATATGCACTTGTCATCATCTATAAAGGGGTATTCCACCATAACTTCATAAGTTTTATCTATTTTAGGCTTTAAAAACAAGAATCCATTTGGCTCCTCCACATCACAATCAACATAGTTCGCCTTTAGAGCCAAGGCCAGATTAGTGGAAACTGTTGTTTTTCCCGTACCACCCTTCCCACTTAATACTGCTATATTCAATTTATTTTCCTCCTCTAAAACCATTTCCCATACCATTATGTGCTGGTGCGGCTGTTTTTAACTCTGAAAGCTCACCATTTTTGTGTTTTTTTAAAACTTCACTTATAGAAATACCTTCACTTTTATATACCTTGACGTCAGCTTTTTCTATAATTTCAAATGCATTAGGTCCAAGATTTCCTGTAATTATAGTATCTATTCCCTCATCAATTAATTGCTGTGCTGCTGCTATACCTGCCCCACCACCAGAGATTTTACCACTGTTTTCTACAACCTTTACTTCTCCATTTTCAGTATCATGTATTTGAAAGTATTCACATCTTCCAAATCTTACATCTAGCAAGTCATATACTGCCTTTCCTGATGCAGAAACTGCTATTTTCATAATTCCTTACCTCCTTAATTTTAAAGTTATTGGCATTTGCTAATTATATATTACATCTACTTTTTATTATTGTCAAATGCCAATAACTTTTTTTTAAAAAATAGGACTGTTGCATTAAAGAATTTATTCTTAGTGCAACAGTCCCATATTTACTTTATTTTAATAATGCTATTTGCCTAAACTAAAAATATTCAAATTCAGTTGGCTGGGTAACCTCTACATTTAATAGCATTTACAACTGATGTACCTGTGCCTGTAGTGGTATAAAAGCCTTAGAATTAGAATAATAATATAGTAACTGCTAATTCTAGGGCTTTATACTCTATAAACTACTTTTTAATCACTTTAATAACTATGCAATTTATTGCACTAGTTTTTACTTTATCTATATTCTATTAAACTACTCTTTAAAGTTTTGGTAGCATAGTCCAAATGGCTTAGTTTTTATATATTTTCCTTGGCCCATCTCTCCAGTAAACTTGCCATTTTCAGCTGTAAGTTTTCCTCTTAAGAATACTTTTTCAGCTCTTCCTATTTGCTCCATGCCCCCAAAAGCAGTATAATCTGTACCTTCTAAACTGTTCTCTACAGTGATAGTTCCCTTCCAATTAGGATCAAATATAACTATATCTGCATCAGAACCTACTTCAATTTGTCCCTTTTGTGGGTATAATCCAACTATTTTTGCTGGAGTTGTAGCAAAAAGATCTACGAATTTTTCACGACTAATTCTTCCCTTTTCCACTCCATATGTCCACAATAATCCCAGACGGTCCTGTACTCCTGGGCAACCATTTGGAATCTTACTAAAATCGCCCATTCCTTTGCGTTTTCCTTTTTCAAATCCACCTTCAACAGCACAGTGGTCTGAACCAACAGCTAGTAGCCAGCCTTTGTTTACAGCTTGCCACAAAGCATCTAAGTTCTCTTGCTTTCTTAGTGGAGGAGAGCATACATATTTTGCTGGTTCTAAAAACATGTACAAATGTACTCATATTAGATAATTCGCACTTATCACACCTTATGGTGGCTTAAAGTCTTGGATGTACCAGTACATTTATTTAATACAAAGTAATTTGCATTAAATAAATCTCCTACAACCGTATTTTAAAATTTTACAATGAAAGAATTATTTAACCCTCATTTCTGATAAAATGCATGCTCTATTTTCATAGGGTACATACATTTGTGATTAAATATTCTTTTATATTTATATTAATTTAAATTAACTAACTCTATTTTCTAAAATCTCTTTAACTTTTTTATAATTTGTATATAACGTAATTTCTTTATCATATTTTCTTTTTAATATATTTTTACTTGCATTAGTATCAGCATGAATTTCACCACATTTAGGGCAAGTAAACACATCACCATCTCTTTTACCAAAACTTCCACATACATTACAAACTTTACTTGTATAAGCTGGATTAATATAAGTATATTTAATACTATTGTAATCACACTTATACTCTATTCTGTATCTTATATACCCCTTTATCCACCTTGATAATTTACGTTTTACTGATTTAGGATATCTATCATTCCAATTAACAAAATCTAGATTTTCCATAACTATTTCAGTAGGCTTTTCTATATTTATTAATTGATTTAGTGAATAATTTATATAGGATTTAACAGTTTGGTCATGCTTCTTTTTATTGTGATTATATTTTACTTTACCTAAATTGTTTTCTTTTATGGTATTGGCTTTTTTTATACTACCTTGTTCTAAATATTGATTATATAAAGCCCAAAATCTATTTCTATTTTCATTAGCTTTATTTAATCTCTCAGTTTCTTTAGATAACATTTCATTTAAACCTTCACCATAAAATTCATCGCTTGATACTGCAAATAAATATCTATAACCTTTATCTATTCCTATAATATTTTCTTTATTATGATTTACCTTTGTTTTAATTTTTAAAGGACAATGAATTTCTATTTTATTATCTATTCTTTTAACTGTCATAGTTCTATCATATTGATTGTTATCAGTTAATTTAATAGATAATCTTTTGCCTTTCTTAGTAGATGTAATATTTATACATCCATCTTTATACCTATATAAACCTGTATCAATAGAAAATGATCTTCCGCTTTTAGAATATGGTACCTGTCCTTTATATCTTCTTGAATATCTTTTAATAAGATTATTTAAATATCTATAATTTAAATTCTTATCTTGAAATACTTTAGGAATTTCAAAAGATTTATTAGTTAATACTTTATAATAATAATCATTGAATTTAAGAATATAATTTATATAATGCCTATCTTCATTTGATAAATTATTATTTGTTTTACATTGCTCTTTAACTCTATTCTTAATATTAGTCCACTGAGCTTTAATATTTCCAAAGGCTTCACTTAAAGCTAATTTCCAATATCTCGCAGGTAAATTCCATTGTTCTGCAAATTCTGTTTTTACCCACTCATCTCTTATTTGCCTATCTTTTTTTAATAATGGGATACTATTAATTCCGCTATACCTTGAATATACATAGTTTTTTACATTTCTATATTTGTTTCCTATAAATGATAATTCTTTTATTGTTTTATTATCTAATTCATAGGAATATTGTTTTACTGTTTTAATCATAGTACCCATTATTGTTCACCTCACTTGTATACTGCACTGTTACATTATAGTATACCCATTTGAACTCTTTTATTTTCGATATTGTAAAATTTTATGAGGTGATATTCAAAAATGGATTTAAAGAACAACATTTTGTAAATAATTACGTTTATACTTTAATTGTTAAAGATTTAGAAAATAAATAGATTATAAAATTTTAAAATACGGTTGTTTTAATAAATTATCTAATGCACATTTGTATTATTTTTAGAGTGTTCACATAAGGTCGTTACTCCTATGCAGTTCTTTTATCCAGAGACTTATCTGCCGTAACACTCCCACTTCTAACAAAGTGGCAGTTAACGGCAGCTACGTCCCTGGATAACGATCTCTAACCTTCAGTTGGAGTTAAAACTCCATCTGAAGCTAAGAGCTCTGTTTATGAACTTCTTATACTTTCATATAAGCACAGACTATATCACAATCCTAATTATTTAGGACCCTCCCCATTTCCCCTCACTTGAAGGTACGAGATTACTCTCTAGTCGTTGAGCCTTTTCCTTTTCGGAACTTGGTTGCTGATTACCCATTGTCACTGTGTTTAGGATTTAACCTTGCACTATCTACATTATTTTTTCTACTTTCGTCACCTTCACGCTTAGACTTGTTTCATTCTTACGTTGTGGTTAATGTAGCTTTAGGGACTTCCAGCAATTAAAGGAGTTTTGGATGCTTTTTTAAACATCACTCTACACTCTTTACGAATGTAGGGAGCTTTTTAATAAAATATATACATTTAACTATAATTGTCTATATATGTTTATATTTTATACAACTATTAGTTGCTCCTTCAAAATCAGGTTTAGCTAAACATTCTTCTGTTAAAGTAAGATAATGTGTACAAGTTTCCCCGTATACAGGTACTCCTGACATATTAGCATCTCTAACTGCTTCCATAGCCTCTTTGCAAGATACATGTACGATAAATATAGGTGAATTAGCCATTTTTGCAAGATAGATGGCCCTATTAGTAGCCTCTGCTTCAACTAGAGGAGGTCTTGAGTCTGCATGATATTTAGGATCAGTTTTTCCTTCAGCTACAAGTTTCCTTTGAAGAGCATCTACTATTTCACCATTCTCAGCATGAACCATAATAGTAACGCCATATTTCTTTGCCACTTCAAGGGCTTTGAAAATAGTAGAGTCATCAACCATAAAAGGAGTGCCTTTATATGCCATGAAGAATTTCAATGTAGAAATGCCCGCTTCTGGTAATGTAGGTATTTCCTCGAAAATCTTCTCTGTAGGATCCATTACCACACAGTGGAATGAATAATCTGCCGCAGATACACCTTCAGCTAATTCTTCATTGTGAACTTTTACAGCTTCCTTAATACTTAATCCCTTTGGCTGTGGCGCAAAGTCAACAATAGTAGTAGTTCCACCAACTACAGCTGCATTGGAAGTTTCAAAAGTTAAGGATCCAAAGGAACCATAGTGTACATGCTCATCTACTCCACCTGGAAAAACATATTTACCAGCTGCATCTATTATTTCATCAGCACGTTCATCAAGTCCTGTGCCAATAGCAACGATCTTTTCACCTTCTATCAAAATATCAGCTTTATATTCATTTACTGCTGATATTATAGTGCCATTTTTTATTAAAGTACTCATATATTGTCCTCCTTTCTTATATTTAAAGGGACACCCTGATCTTTTCCTGAAATAGGTGTCCCTTTTAAGTATTAGACTACTTTATTTCATTATCTTCTATATACTTTTGGATCTATACCTTCAAGATATTTAACTACATTTTCTAAAGGTTCAACGTCAGCAAATTTAGCGTCCATATCAAATAGGTTCCAAGCGATAACTCCTGGTACTCTGTCACCTATAGTTCCTTCAGGAATTATAGTTTTAAATCCATATCCTGTTGAATCCATAACTGTATGTCTAACACATGCACAAGAAGTAGCTCCCATTACTATTACAGTATCAACGCCTAAATAATTTAAAGTTTGAGCTAAATGTGTGCCAAAGAAGTTACTTGCATATTTTTTATGAATAACTGGTTCTTCTGGTCTTGGTTTAAGTTTAGGATCTATTTCTAACCATTCTGTGTTAATATCTAGTGTATGCATAGGAATTTTTTCATCCCATCTAGGTAAATCCCATTGTTTTTCTCCTACATATCCAGTAGTTGTATGGAAAATAGGAACTCCTGATTTTCTTGCAGCTTCTAATACTTTAAGTGCATTAGCACATACTTCTTCAGAATTATCACATGTAAATGGATGGCCTTCTGACATCCAAGCTTTTGCCATATCTACAGTTGTTACTGCTGGGGCTTTACCATAGCCCATTCTAGTTTGGAATCCTCTTTCTTTGTAGATTTTTCTTGCTTCTGCAAAGGCCTTGTCTAATAATTCTTGATCAAAGTTGTATTGTCCACCATTGTCCTTGTAATTGTTTGCCATTAAATATCCCATCCCTTCATATTTTAATTTTTGTTTGTACTTATAAAATAATTGCTCTTCAAAGATTTTATAAGCATCACATAACTATTAAATTTAACTTCCCCACTTTTACGTTAATCAATAGTTATGTCTATATCTATTAGCAATATCTATGCCAACTTATTCCATATGCATTTTATAGCCTTATAGACTTTTTCATATTAGGGATGGTGTTGCAAAAATGCAATCTTAAACACTTTTTCCCATTTCAAGTGTATATTTCCCAATATGTGGCAATATTGCACTTCAAACTTCTACCATTGCATATTTGCAATGCTTTTTTATACAATTCTATATTTATAATTTATTTAGTATAAATATCTTCAATTTTATATTTTTTAATCTTTCTCCATAATGTTGAAGTATCAATTCCTAGTACTGATGCTGATTTTTTTACAGTAGGATAGTTTTTTAATGTAGATATGATTATGTTTTTTTCTAGTTGAGCCATCATGTGGCTTAATTTTGCAGAAGATTTTTTGTTATTCAAATCCTTATTTGTAAGTACTTTTTCTGTTAAGAGTTGAGCTGGAAGATGTTCAATGCCAATATCCCCCTCAGAATCTATTATAAATAAATATTCAATTAAATTTTGAAGCTCTCTTATATTCCCTGGCCAAGAGTAATTGCTCATAATTTCTATTACTTCTGGCGCAATGGTAATATTTTTTTTATAATGTTTATTAAGATTTTCAATAAAATGAGATATTAATAAAGGTATATCCTCTTTTCTTTCCCTCAGTGAAGGTATTTTAATGGGAATAACATTTAACCTGAAAAAAAGATCCTCTCTAAAATTACCTTTTTTAACTTCTTCCAAAAGATTTCTGTTTGTTGCAGCTAAAATACGCACATTTAATTTTACACCTTTGCAGCCGCCAACCCGTACGAATTCTCTTTCTTGTATTACTCTCAATAGCTTAGACTGAACTGGTAACGGTAGTTCCCCAACTTCATCCAGTAAAATAGTTCCCTCATTAGCAAGCTCAAACATACCAATTTTACCCTTCTGCGCTGCTCCAGTAAAAGAACCTGGCTCATAACCAAATACCTCTGATTCAAACAATTCACTTGGAATAGCTGCACAATTTACTTTTATAAAAGGACCATTTTTTCTACCACTTTGCTGATGAATAAACTTTGCCAATACCTCTTTTCCTGTACCCGATTCGCCATTAATCAGTATAGTACTATCAAAAGAAGCTGCTTTTGCTGCCAGCTGGAGAGTTTGTCCCATTGCCTTGCTTTTAAAGATAATTCCCTTATATTGCATTTGAAGTTTACGCAGTTGCTGTAGCTGGTTAGAATACTTTTGCGTAAGCTTTTTAGTTTCCGTTAATTCATTTTTTAATCTTATAAGTTCTGAAACATTTCGTGTATTACAAATAACCCCTATTATATTTCCCTGTTCATCATATATTGGACTAGCAGTAGTCAAAGCGCTCTTTCCAGTAACATACTTATGTATGGTAGACACTGTTTTTCTTTCTTCTAGCACATCCAATGACGCTGCTACATTAAAAAAATTTTCTTGTAAGAGGTTATTAAGATTTTTACCTATCATTTGTCCTTTTTTTAACCCTGTGGTAATTTCATAGGCACTGTTAACGTACACTATGTTTCCCTTATCATCTGATATCAATATTCCGTCTGATGAAGACTCCAGTGCCCCTAGCAAAATCTTCTTATTATTCAAGCATAAAGAATCTGAAATTAGCATTTTAAATCCCCCTTTATACTTTTTAAAATGTTTTTATACATTTAAATCTCTTTTTTCGTAAAAAACATATGTTAAAATAACTAGTAGCATAATAATCATAAAAGATAAAACTAAATATACAGTTTCAAATCCCCTACCATACATTAAATTTTTAGCATCATAATATTTATAGGGTGTTATATATTTTAGTTTTTCAAGATTTTCATTCATATCAATTGCCATAGATAATATATAAGTGGTCATCAATATACCTGTAGTTAATTGGGCAGCATTTTTAGCCCTATTGCTTATGGCAGCCATACCCGTTCCCAAAAACATAAACATAAGCTGTAATATAAACATTCCAATCATTAATACCCCTATATCATTAGCTACTGCCTCTCCCTTTCCATAGTTTCCTACAATAATAAGTGAAGAGATAAGTGTTACAATATTTAGTATTAAAATATTAGATAAAGCCGCTAATATTTTGCAGGTAATAATTTTATTTCTTGATATAGGTTTTACAAATAAAAATTCTGAAGTTTTATCCATTTCTTCCTTAGAAATAATCGTTGCCCCAAGTATAGCAGCATGTATGGTTGACATTATCACTAAGTATAAAAAAAGCACTCCATAAAATCCACTAGCCTTTGATAAATCAAATAACCCAGCTCCAACTACAGACTGCAATGCTTTGGGCATCTTAGCAATAATTCCACTCATATCTTGCCCTGTGGATGATAAACCACCATATTTAGCCATGCCAGCTCCAACCATAAATACCATGCCAATACACCATATAATAAGAGCTTTTCTATGGGCTTTCATCTCTCTAATATATAAATTCATAGCTTCTCCCTCCCTTTTACCCAATTGAACTATTCTTAAACTGTCTGTATATCTCTTTTCCAATATATATAATAGCTAGCTGATATAGTTACCATAATAACTAATACTGCTAAAACAATAAATGAAACTTCATACTGACCATTTTTTATAATGTATGCCGTATCAAAATATTTAAATGGAGTTATATACCTCATTACCTCACTTTCAATAACGCCTTGAAACATACCTATAATAAAAAAAGCAAATACAGCACTTAAGGAAACTGAAATAACAGATTTAATTTTAGGGACAACTACAGCTATAAAAATCCCTAGGGACATGAATACTAATTGAATAAAAAATAATGTAATAGAAATCATATTGAATATTTTGATGCTATAGATGTGTTCTTTTACAATGGAGACCATGATACTAGCGGTAATTAAATACACAATATTAGTAATAACTATAGATGTGAATGCTGCGAAAAGCTTAGAAGTAATTATTTGTTTACGTGTAACTGGCTTTGTGAAAAGAAAATCTGCTGTTTTTTCACGTACTTCTTTGGATAAGATTGATATGCCTAAATTCATTGCCTGAATTGCACCGCATAAAACCACATATAAAAATATATAAGAATAAAAATTTAGAAAGGAAGAAATGTCTCCTGAAAATCCAAAAGCCTTTCTTACTGGCTCTGGAAACCCCTGTAATAACCTTTGAAATTCTACAGCTTCCTTCGAAAAAGTAGGATACATACTTAAAAAGAATATAGTCAATGCACATAAGGAAATTGTCCATATAAATGTTGATTTTCTATAAGCTTTTAGTTCGTGTAAAAACATATTCATGAATCTATTCCCCCTTTTCATAATAGTGCATGAATATTTCTTCAAGGTCCGGCTCTTCTATCCATATATTAGATATTTCTATCTCGGAAAGCTTTTTCATAATAAGATTAATATCTCCTTTAAATATAAAACTAACTACTTCATCTTTTATATCTAGTGCATTTACTCCTTTTATATTAAAATAATCCTTTTCTATATTATTTAAAGTCTCAATTTTAAATCTTTTATAGTTATCCGCCTTTAGTTTGCTGATTTTTTCAATTTTTATAATTTTACCTTCTTTAATAATGGCCACACGACTGCATAATTTCTGAACTTCATTTAAAATATGAGAAGAAAATAAAATAGTTGCCCCTTTTTTATTTTCTTCTTTTAATAAATTAAAGAATTTTTGCTGCATAAGAGGATCTAAACCGCTGGTAGGTTCATCAAGTATAATAAGCTTAGGTTCATGAAGTAATCCTTGAACTATCCCCACCTTCTTTTTATTTCCAAAGGATAATTCATCAATCCTTTTGTTAAGATCTAAATTCATTATTTGGGCTAATTCCTTTATTCGCTTACTACAATCTTTTTTGTAGAAACTAGCTGAATAATTTAAAAGCTCCATGACCTTCATGTTATCATAATAAAATACTTCTGCTGGAACATATCCTATTTCCTTTTTAATTTCCGAAGCAAACTTTACACAGTCCTTTCCAAAAACTGTAGCACTTCCACTGGTGGGATATATAAGAGACAATAGCGTTCTAATGGTGGTTGACTTTCCCGCACCATTAGGCCCTATAAATCCAAAAATCTCCCCCTGCTCCACATTAAAGCTTACATCTGTAATGCCCCTCTCCTTACCATAATTTTTAGTAAGATTTTTAATTTCTATAACATTCATTCACAAGCCCCCTTTTACTTATAATCTCTCATATAACCTTAATACCACTAATCAATAATTTATTAACGTGACTTTGATCCATTATTTTAAACTCTCTATTAGATAATCATCAAAATTACAAGTAATAAATATAATACATAAAATATCAATTAGTGTATATTTTCTCCATTGGATTTATAAACCCTTTAAGCTTTTTTAATAAAAACTTATATTTTATACCTCATCCTTATTTCTTAGTTTCCTAACTTCTTCTTTTGTTAAGTTTCTCCACTTTCCTACTGGTAGTCCCTTTAATGTTATATTAGTAATTCTTACACGCTTTAAGTCTATAACTTTATATCCAAAATGTTCACACATTCTTCTAATTTGACGATTTAATCCTTGAGATAAGGTAATTTTAAAGGTTCTATCCTTTAACTTAATCACCTTACACTGGTTTGTTACTGTATATTGTTTCTTAACGGGATTATATATTTTTACTCCATTTCTCATTCCGTTTATAAAGGATGAATTAATTGGCTTATCCACTGTTACAATATAGTCCTTTTCATGATTATTCTGCTCTCTTAAAATCTCATTAACTATGCTTCCATCACTGGTAAGAAGAATTAAACCTTGTGAATCCTTATCAAGCCTTCCAATAGGGAAAATCCTCTCTGGATGATTTACAAAATCAATAATATTTCCTTTTATATGTCTCTCTGTGGTGCAAGTAATTCCTACAGGCTTATTTAAAGCAATGTAAACATGTTTTTTCTTACTTTTTAATGTTTTTCCGTTTACTTCAACCTGATCTTCCTCATCTATAACTTGACCTATAACTGCAATTTCTCCATTAACTTTTACTTTTTTATTCTTAATTAATTCATCTGCTTCTCTTCTAGAACAAAGCCCAGTAGAACTAATAAAATTATTTAGTCTCATAAATATCTCCTTCTAAAAAATATAATTAACTACCACTTATTGTAAAACACAGTGGCTACCTAGTCAATATACATTAATTATATCATTAACTTTTAGATAATTTTTATTAAAAAGTCTTTTTATCAAAAAAATAAAAAGCACTGATCTTTAAAGTGAGCCCCTTTCGTTAAGTTTTTGAGCCAACAAAATGGGTTCACTTTATTTAATGAACAGTGCTTTTAACTTCTAAATGTGGTTGTCCACAATACAATTAATACTCTCTCTTTTTTGTTCATTGTACTTTTCCTTTAGTCAATATTTTCATTTATTTTTTGTTCTATTATATCCATATCCATTTCACAATCTTCAAAAGGTCTTCTTCTCATTCTATGAGGTAGTACATATGTAGCAGCTTCTTTTAAATCATCCTTTGTAACTTTTTCTCTCATATTATAAGCAGCAATAGTCATTGCTGTTTTAATCATTACTATATCAGCTCTATGCCCATCAACCCCAAGAAAAGTAGAAATTTTTGCAGCTGTTTCAAGAAGTTTATCATCAAAACTTACCTTAGGAAGAAACTCCATAGCCTTTTGTATTTTGTTTGCTAGTTCTAATTGCTCATGATCAAAAGATTTTGCAAAAACTTTTGGATCCTTTTCAAAATCTAATCTTCTTTTAATAACTTCTACTCTTTGTAAAGTATCACTTTCTCCCTTAACATCTACAACTAACCCAAAACGGTCTAGAAGTTGTGGCCTTAAGTCACCCTCTTCTGGATTCATAGTCCCAACTAATGTGAATTTAGCAGGGTGAGTAAATGAAATCCCTTCTCTTTCAATAGTATTAACCCCCATAGCTGCAGAATCTAGTAATATATCTACAACATGATCATCTAGTAAATTTACTTCATCAACATATAAAATATTTTTATTAGCTTGGGCTAATATACCTGCTTCAAACTTCTTTTCTCCTTTTTTAATAGCATATTCTATATCAAGAGTTCCTACTACACGATCTTCCGTAGCACTTACTGGAAGGTCTATTACTCTCATTTTTGATTTTACTACATTAAATGGTTTATTATTTTTTATTCTTTCTGAGCATTGACAACATGCTTGTTCAATATTTGATGGATCACAGGAAAATTTACATCCTTCCACTTGAGTACGCTCTGGTAATAAATCTGCCAATGAACGTACCGCTGTAGATTTCGCTGTTCCCTTTTCTCCTCTTATTAATACCCCTCCTAGGGAAGGATTAATAACATTTAAAATTAATGCTAATTTCATTTTTTCCTGTCCCACAATTGCTGTGAAAGGATATATATTTTTTTCTATATTCATAAAACTACGCTCCTTTTCTATAGTTACAAAATTAATTTAATTATTCAGCTTTTTTACATAACTTTACACATATTATAATTTTAAAATTCAGATTATCCACTGCGGTTATTTTTTCATACTTCTTAGTTAATTCATTAATAACTATCAACTTTACCTTTTCTCCTCGTATAATATTTAATTTTTATAAAGACAATGTTACTGCTGCTACAAGACTCTGAGCTTGAAGATCCTCTATTTCAAAACGGTCTGCATTCATTGCTTCTGCTACCTTCTCTGCAAGGTTTAATTTAATAAAGCTTGCATCTGTATCAATAACAATTGACTTTATTTTTTCTGCTGCAATTTTCTGTGCAGAATTTATTGCTTCTGCAAAAGCATCTGTTCCATTGCTGCTATAAGTAGCCTTACCATCAGATACTAGTACAATTACAGGAAGCATATCTTTATCCTTTATTTTAGCTGCTTTAATAACCTCATATGCCATATCAATCCCTGCTGCTAAAGGTGTTCTACCGCCTGTAGGTAGTGTACTCAACTTCTTTTCTGCTAACTCTACACTTCTTGTAATTCCTAAAAGTAACTCAGCAGAATGATTCTTAAAAGCAATCATTCCTACTTTGTCCCTTTTTTGATAGGCATCATTAAGTAAAGAAAGAATTGCCCCTTTTACAGCCTTCATTCTTTTATTGGCCCCCATGGACCCACTGGAATCAACCACAAAAATAATAGTATTTCCAGTTCGTTTTTCTCTTACTTTAACTCTTATATCTGATTTTTCTATTACAACAGCTCTTCCCTTTTTCTCCCTTTGCAACTGATATGGAGCTGCTGCACGAAGTGTAGCATCGATAGCAATGTCGTTTATTTGTCCTTTTATAGGATAACGATAACGTACATACCTTCCTTGTTTAGATGATGTTTTTACAAGACTACGTTTACCGCTTCCCTTACTTATGGAATTATTACTCTTTTCAGCTAACCACCTGGATACTACAAAGGTTTCCCCAGCAGATTGTGCGTAAATTATTTTTAATGCAATATTTTGATAATTAGCTTTCAAAAATAACTTATGTTTTATATTAAATCAATAAAATAAGGCTTTTTAAAACTATTTTAAAGGCATATTTTTGATTTTTTTATTAAAAATACAGAAGTTTAGCGCTTAAAAATTTTTTGGGCGTGAGCCCGCTGATTTATAATGAATGATTGAGGGTTAGGTTAAAAACCATAAATTCTGATTTTTGCTGGAAATTTTAGAGAAAAAATTTGCATA